>JAESSC010000127.1 GCA_016764285.1 Pelagibacteraceae bacterium | reverse complement strand
TTTGTCACTCTTATTGTATACAAATGATATGAATGAGTTTTATCATTAACCATGTCTGGTAAAACTATTCCGGGAATATTTTGTAATTTAGAATGATAATAAAATGCTGCATTCTTCCGTAATTCATTTATTTTTTTTATTCTTTTAAGCTGTGATATTCCTAACGCAGCTCTAATCTCATCTAATCTGTAGTTGTATCCTGGTTCAGAGATATCAAAAACCCAAGGGTATCCACTAGAATAACGACTTTTAAGAGATTTTGATATGCCATGACTTCGTAACCGTCTTACTTTCTCTGCAATTTTTTTTGAATTAGTTATGACCATCCCGCCTTCGGCGGTTGTAATATTCTTTGTTGGATAAAATGAAAAACAACCAGTATCTCCAAGTGTTCCAACATGTTTTGAATTATGAAAAGTTCCAATCGCATGAGCGCAATCTTCTATAATTTTTAAATCATTATCTCGTGCAACATCTAAAACTTCGTCAATGTTACAAACTTGACCGTAAATATGAACCGGGATAATCGCTTTAGTTCTTTTTGTAATATTTTTTTTGAGATTGGAAATTGATAAAAAGAAATCATTCTCGTTTATGTCTGCAATTACTGGTTTAGCGTTACAGNCTAAAATNGCANTAGCATCAGCTACAAAAGTTAGGTCTGGAATNATTACTTCATCATGTNCTTTAATTCCTAATGCTTTTAATGATAAATGNAANGCNGCAGTACAATTTGATACAGCNACNGCATATTTTGATTTAGTATATTTACAAAAATCTGCTTCNAATTTTTCTAATTGAGGNCCAAGTGTCAGCATACTCTGATCAAGNGCTTTGCTTACANNTCGCTTATCATCCTTTGAAATCCATGGNTCATANGCAGGAAACTTAATTGTTGAATCTTTAAAAAAATCTTTTTTCATTCTCTCACACNANAATCCTATTTATTTTGATTATTTTCTAATACNTCTTCATATAATTTTAGAGAATTTTTGGCCATTGACAAACAATTACATTCTTTATGAACAAAATTATACCCTTCTAATCCAAGTTTTTCTCTCAACTCTGAATTATTTAGTAATTTAGCAATTGCGTCTGATAATTGAACAGGGTTTTCAGGTTCAACTAGAATGCCATTTTTATTATTTTGTACCGTATATGGAATCCCATGTGANTTTGTAGAAATAACTGGTCTTTTAAATGCAAAAGATTCCAGTGGAACTAATGGAGATAATTCCCATTGTGATGGAAGTATCAAAAACTCACTTTCTCCATATGCAGATATCACATCGTCTCTTGGTGGATTTTTGATTACTATGATCTCTTCTGATAAATCTAATTTCTTAATTAATNCAAACATTTCNTTTTGATAACCAAAATCTACNCCCATTATTACAAGACGTATGTCNGTGATCTTTAATTNATTTTTAATTATATTAAATGCATAAATTAAAGTTTCAATTCCTNTTACTTTTGAAAACCTTCCAACAAAAAGTATGAATTTAGAGTTAATTTGATACTTTTCTTTAAAATTTTGTTTGCTTACTAAAGATTTTAGATTGACTCCATTGCGTATGATTTCTATTTTAGATTCTTTGTTGATGCCTGAAAATATTTCTTTTTCATATTCATTTGCGGCACTTATTGCAGAAGAATGTTCTATTATTCGTTTTATGAAAAAATTTTGCATCTTATACAGAATTTTTAAAAATAATCCCGATTGGTCTAAGAATGGATGAGTTGTTAGCCCTCCCTGATCAGATACAACAAGTGGAATATTGATTTTTTTAGAAACAAGCCATGCGATAATAGATTGGAAACTTCTCAGACCTATGGTATGTATGATGTCAGGTTTGTCATTTTTAATCTGTTTGTACATAGAAGGATTGATAAAAAATAATTTTAATGAAAACCANGTATGNGTTCTATTAATTTTAAATTTTTCAAATTTTTCCAATCGTGGTAATGCTTTATTGAATTTATTTGGACCATTAGTAAAATCTAGATCAGTTGTATATATGGTGACATCATGACCCAATACTGAAATTTCTCGTGCAAGGTCTACAGCTAAAAAGACAATTCCGCCAAATTGTGTTGCAGGCAGTGATGCAGGGCANACTAACGCAACTTTCATAAAAATAATCTTCCCATATGCTTTTTAGACTATTCTACTAAATCAATTTAAATTAATAGTAATGAACAATAATGATTTACAATACTAAGAATAAGGCAGATAATAATGATTAAGATTTTTTCTTTTTTTATGATATTATTCTTTTTTTTATTAATTCCTCAATCATTTGGAAGTGAAAAAAACCCTGAGATTTTGATTGATGGNTATAAAATTGAAAAATATGTAACTGATCTTAACGTCCCTATTGCAATTGATTTTATTGATTCAGATATTTTTGTGCTTCAGAAAAATGATGGAATTATTCACTTAATACAAAATGATAAACTGAAGGAGCAGCCAATTTTGGATTTAGAAGTAAGTAATTATGGTGAACAAGGTTTGTTGGGAATTACTACTGTAGATGATAAAATCTACCTGTTTTTTACGGAAGCATTTCATGATGGNGGTCTTTCACATGGAAATAAAATTTATGAATATACTTGGGATGGTGAAAAAATATCAAATCCAAAATTAATAAAATCATTGCCTGGATGGACACAGGGATATAATAGCGGAGTTATGACACATGATCTTGAAAATAAAATTTTTGCAGTGTCTGGAAGNCAATATANATTTGGCGCTCTTCAAAANANTCCCTTAGACGAAAGTNTAAGNTGTTTTACAGACNAACTTTGTGATGATGAGACTNAAATAACNTTTTTTGATTCAATTNAACTAACTTTATCTTGTGTTAATGTTTCATTTCATCATTATACTACAAATCCATTTGGGCATCAAACTGAACAACCAGATCTAAGTGACAATCCTTTTGAAACAAAACCATTTAATGTTGCTGTTGATTTAAACTCATGCTTACAAGCTTTTATTTTCAATAGTTTTTCCAATGGTGACTGGAAAGATACTAGTGTTGTATTACAAGTAAAACCATCAGTTGATTCTTACCGTGCTATAGGAATACGCAATAGTTTTGGTATTACATCTGATCCCATAACTGGTAATTTATGGATGACTGATAATGGTCCCGATAAATTTGATGAGATTAATCTAGTTGAAAATAAATTTAACGGTGGTTGGGCAAAAATTATTGGCAACATTAATGATGCTCAACTTCCTCCAATTTCACCTTACGAGGATTTTGTTTACAGTGATCCTGAATTTTCTTGGGAGCTGCCAATAGGTATAACCGCATTAGATTTTGGAGAGGGTCAGTTATTTAGTAAATATGATGGCTGGTTATTTGTTGCAGATAGCAATAATGGGAACATTTACTTCTTAAAATTAAATAAAGAGAGAAATGGATTTGATTTTCAATCTGAACATCTAAAAGATTTAGTAGTAAATATTGATCCAGAAAACACCTATGGAAATTTTCATGAATCGATGAGTGAAATTATGTTTGGGACAAACTTTGGCCTTATCTCTGATTTAAAATTTGGACCAGATGGTTCATTGTACGTGGTTTCATTAACGGAAGGTACTATTTACCGAATTTATCCTGATTCT
>JAESSC010000089.1 GCA_016764285.1 Pelagibacteraceae bacterium | reverse complement strand
AGTTTAATTTCTCATATGTTTATGATTTACAAAATTCGTCACGAACATCTTTTTACAGAAGGTATTTATTTCATATTACAAACTGGAGTAGCATAAAAACAACACTAAAAAAGGGAACAAAAAAAAGTGATTTTAATCAGCATCCTGTTTTAGAGAGGTTTAAATTTCAATTAGATAATTCAAATATTAAAACTAAATATTCTTTAAAACCAGATTTTTCCTGGGCTTGCTTAGACGTAGATCAGATAGTTAACAAGTTTTTTGGAAATAAATTCATTTTAATTTTTCCATTTAGTTCACCGCAACTATCTCATAAACAATGGCCATATTATAATGAATTGATAAAGATTATTAAATCAAAACATACCGATTTTGAAATTGTAATTGCTCCAGGACCAAATGAAATGGAAGATGCCAAAAAAATTAATGCAACATTAATTACAAACGACAAAAAAGCCTTAAACATTATGGAACTTGCTGGCTTAATAAAGAAGTCAAGTTTTGTTGTTGCTAACGATACTGGGCCTGCTCATATGGTAGCCCATCTTGGAAAGAACGGAATAGTTTTATTTGGGCATCATACAACTCCACAAAAAGTTTCAATTGAAACTGATAAATTTAAAGCTTTAACTGCAGACAAGTTAAAAAATCTTTCAGTTGAAAGCGTCTATTCTGAAATAAAAAGTAAATTAGAATTAATTACTCATTAATTAATTTCAAATAGTTTTTCACAATTTTATTCCAATGAAAATTTTCAGAGAACTTTTGGGCGGCTTTNCCAAATTTATTAAACCTATCATTTGTCAAAAAATCAATAACAGCCTCATAAATTGAATTTAAGTCGTTGCCGTCACAAATTAATCCTGTTTTATTATGTACTATAGCATCGGACGTGCCACCATCTTTGCCACCTATTGATCCAATACCATAAGATGCTGCCTCCATATAAGCTATTCCAAAACCTTCAACTGATTTTTTATCTATTCTAGACGGCATCAAAAATAAGTTGGAAGCAGCAATTAGTGCTAATTTTAAATTCTCATCAATGTTTTTTAAAAAAATTGCTTCTTTTTCTATAGATAATTCTTTCGATAATTTTTTTAAGTTATTTTCTTCTTCACCAAAACCAATGGATATATATTTAATATTAGGAAATTTAGTTTTTAAATTTTTTATTGTCATTAAAATTTTGTCATGACTCTTTCTTTTTTCAAGTCTTGCAACGGTTATAATTTTTGGGAAAGAATCTTTAAAAATCGACTCTGCTTCCATTTTAAATTTATCATCTATAATTTTTGGTTTTTGGATTCCTGGAAAAATTACCCTAATTTTTGAAGAGTTAATTCCTACTTTAATAGCTAATTCTTTAGTAAAATTTGAGTTAGCAATAATGAAATTTGCTTTATTAGTGCTTTTAATTAGCCTCTTATTTAATGATGAACCTATTTGGTGGTTAATTTCTTTTGAGTGAAGTAGACAAATTGTTTTGGATTTATTTAAGTGTTCTTCTTTTAGTAATTCTAAACTTTTCCAATGATCAGCTAATACAGATCTAATATTGGAGTTTTCATTTATAAAATTGTTAACTAAATTAGCTTTTCTGTATTTTCTAAAAAGCTTTATGCCTTTTATTCTCTCAATATTCATTGCAGATTTACTGTCGTAAAGGCTTGAATTTGGGAATTCATATGCAAAAACTTTAACTGGACCATGATCCAACAAACTTTCCGATAATCCGCCCATTAAAACTTGAATTCCGCCTATATCAGGAGGAAAGTTTCTTGTAACAACCAGAAACATTATTCAAACCATTTTATATTACAACCCATACTCGGAACTTGGTTGGCAGGACCTTTTCCAGAAGTTGCCACTAATTTCATAGCAATTCTAAGTTCACTATCTCCTGTTGTAACAGGCTTATGATCTTTTAATTCTCTAATTCTACCTCTGTATTGAAGTTCAAGGCTTTTATTATAACCAAAAAAATCAGGTGTGCAGACAGCACCATATTCTTTGGCTATTTTTTGTGTATCATCAATTAGATAAGGAAAGGAAAAATTATGCAGTTTTGTAAAAGATATCATGTTTTCGAAAGAGTCTTCAGGATAATTTTTTACATCATTAGACATTATAGCGGTAGATTTTATACCTTGACTTTCTAAAAATTTTACATCTTGAACAATTTCTTTGATAACAGCCTTTACGTATGGACAGTGATTGCAAATAAACATAATTAAAGTACCATTTTCTCCCTTAACTTCATCTAGAGATACTTTTTTATTTTCAGTAGATAACAAATTAAAATCTTTTGCTTTTTCCCCAAAATTGCAAATTGGTGTTTTAGTAAGTGTCATTTATAATGTATTAATAAACTATATCTATTACTTTAAGAATTAGCTATTTTTTTTTAACCAAGTTATTTTTTAATTAAAAAAAGTCCTTATTGTTATAAAAATCAGGTTTATCATCTTTTACTTAATTTTATTTTTTTCTAAATCTTCTTATTAAGCTCGACGTATCCCATCTATTACCACCCATTTTTTGAATCTCTTCGTAATAACCATCCACTATTTTAGTGATGGGCAGGGGTGAATTATTTTTTTTAGCCTCATCAAGAGCTATTCTTAAATCTTTTCTCATCCAGTCGACTGCAAATCCAAACTCGAATTTGTCGTCAATCATCGTTTTATGCCTGTTTTCCATTTGCCATGATTGAGCTGCACCTTTTGAAATTACTTCAATTACATCTTCCATTTTTAAACCTGCATTTGAACCAAAATTTATTGCTTCAGATAATCCTTGAACAAGACCAGCTATGCATATTTGGTTAACCATTTTAGCCAATTGTCCGCTTCCAGACGCTCCTAGTAATTTCACTTTCTTGCTATAACAATCAATAATAGGNCTGGCTTTATCAAAATCCTTTTTATCCCCTCCGATCATGACTGTAAGAGCACCGTTTTCTGCTCCAGCTTGTCCTCCTGAAACAGGAGCATCTAAAAAACCAAAACCGTGAGCTTTAGCATGNGCATAAAGTTCTTTAGCAATCTTAGCTGATGCTGTTGTGTTGTCGATGTATATAGAACCTTTTTTTATGGTATTAAAAATTCCTTTTTTACCAATAGCAACCTCTTTTAAATCATTATCATTACCAACGCATGTAAATACAAAATCGGAATCTTTGGCCGCNTCTTCCGGAGTTTCAGCCATTTTTCCTTTATGTTCTTTTATCCAATTTTCAGCTTTAGACTTGGTTCTATTATACACAGTTACATCGTGACCTGCTTTTGATATATATCCAGCCATNGGGTAACCCATTACGCCAAGACCAATAAAGGAAACTTTACAACTCATAATTAAACATGATTATAGATATTGTTAGATCTAATTTCAAAATAATAATTTTCGGTTTTATTTTTACCTTTTTTTCATGTGTTGGGCAGAGTTTTTTTATAGGACTATTTAATTCGAGTATTAGAGAAGAATTAAATATTTCCCACGGAGAATTTGGCATTATTTATGGAATTGCTACTTTATCTAGCAGTTTAACTCTAATTTGGTTAGGAAAAAAAATTGATGATTTGAAGTTGGTTAATTATTCTTTTTTAGTTGTTATTTTTTTAGCTTTTTCAGCTCTCTTTTTTTCATTTATTAATGGAATAATTTTATTAGTTATAGGAATCTTTTTTCTAAGATTATCAGGTCAAGGTTTAATGGCTCATACTGCGTCAGTTGCGATTAGCAGATATTTTGATCAAAGTAGGGGTAAAGCATTAAGTTATGTTTGGGTAGGAATGTCACTTGGAGAGTTTTTACTACCTGTAATAATAGTTTATTTTTTGACATTTATCTATTGGAAAACTTTATGGCAAGGAGTTGCAGTTATAATTTTATTAGTGTTACCAATATTTACTTATCTTACTATCAAAAATATTAATATATCTTCTAGAGAAAAAGAGAATGGAGACCGTACNAATAACAATATTGATACAGTTAAAAGTTGNACAAGAAAAGAAGTATTAAAAGATTTAAAGTTTTATTCAATTTTACCAGCTATGCTAGCATCATCATTTATAATCACAGGCATAGTTATTAATCAAACATTTATTATAGAATCTAAGGATTGGGAAAAATTTGCAATTGCTAAATCATTTATGATTTATTCAATACTTACTGTAACTACTTTGTTCTTGTCAGGATTTTTGGTAGATAAATTTACTAGCAGAAAAATTTTTCCTCTACTTAACGTTCCACTATTATTAAGTTTAATTATATTAATTATTTTTGATCATCCTAATTCTGCCTTTGTTTTTATGGGATTAATGGGTATTTCAAACGGGTTAACAAATGTATTAATGTCNTCGTTTTGGGCTGAANTTTATGGGGTAAATTATTTAGGCTCTATTAAAGCCCTTACTGGCTCACTGATGGTCTTTTCGACGGCGTTGGCTACTGTAATTTTTGGCTCTTTAATTGATATAGGNTATTCCATTGAAAATATTGCTTTTCTGTGCGCTATTTACACCGCAATATCAATTATTATTGTTCTTATTTTTCAAAAAGCTTACAAACCAATTTTATTAAAAAATAAAACTTGATTTTGTCTATCTTTTTTANTATTTATTGCACACCTTATGGCGCGAATTACCGTAGAAGATTGCTTAAAAAAAATTGATAGTCAGTATGATTTAGTATTATTAGCAAAGGAAAGAACCTCTCAACTTAATGCTGGAGACCCACCTTTGGTGCCAGCAAATAACGACAAAAATACTGTAATAGCATTAAGAGAAATTGGAGAAGGAAAAGTTTCTATAAAGACATTAAGAGAATNNGCCATCAATAANCTGAGAAAGNATCAAAANGAAANTNNAGAATTAGAAGAGATNGATGATNAGCNNGANGATAACTTCGACAGAATATATAAAGGAGAAATTTCAAAAAGCGGAACGGCAATTTTGCCGTCTAAAAGAACAAAAAGAATTTCAGAAAAAGTTAATACCAATTATAAAAATTTTAAGGCCGAGAGTAATGATAAAAACGAAGAAAAACA
>JAESSC010000088.1 GCA_016764285.1 Pelagibacteraceae bacterium | reverse complement strand
CGATAATATGCTTTTCAATTTTCTCTACTTTGGTTGCAAAGCTGTATGCTGATTTTACCATAACTAAACTAGTATCTTTCCCTCCTCAGAAATTTCCTCTTCTTCTTCATCTTTTGAACCTAATAACATTTGATTATGTGCTTTTCCAGAGGGAATCATTGGATAACAATTTTCTTTTTTATCGACCACACAATCAAAAATAACTGGTTTGTTTACTGTAATCATGTGTTTAATTTTTTCATCTAATTCTTCTGGTTTATTTGCTCTGATACCAACACACCCGTAGGCCTCTGCTAATTTAACAAAATCTGGCAACGCAGCCGTATAGCTTTCAGAGTAATTTTTATCATGTAATATTTCTTGCCACTGCCTAACCATTCCCATGTATTCGTTATTGAGAATAAATATTTTTATTGGTAATTTATATTGAACAGCGGTTGACATTTCTTGCATCGTCATCAAAACTGAAGCTTCTCCCGCAATATCTATAACTAATTTATTAGGGTTAGCCACTTGTACGCCAACAGCTGCTGGCAATCCATAACCCATGGTTCCAAGACCTCCCGAAGTCATCCATCTGTTAGGTTTGTCAAATTTATAATGTTGAGCTGCCCACATTTGATGTTGACCTACTTCAGTTGTGATAAACACATCCTGATCTTTAGTTAATTCATAAAGTTTTTGAACTGCAAATTGTGGTTTAATTATCTCTTTACTATTTACAAAACCAAGAGAATTTTTCTTTCTCCATTTTTCAATTTGATTCCACCAAGCAGCAATTCTTTGTTTATTTGAATTGATAAAGTTTGGATTCTTTTTTTTTAAAGCTAAAATTAATTTTTCTAAAATGATTTTAACATCACCAACTAATGCTAAATCAACAGCAATGTTTTTATTAATTGAAGAAGGATCAATATCAATGTGTATTTTTTTTGACTTAGGAGAAAATTCGTCAATTTTGCCTGTTATTCTATCATCAAAGCGTGCTCCAATATTGATCATTAAATCACAATCATGCATTGCATTATTCGCTTCAAATGTTCCGTGCATTCCTAACATGCCTAAAAATTGTTGATCATATCCGGGAAAAGCTCCTAACCCTTGAAGGGTGGACGTGATAGGAAAACCAGTTAATGACACTAATTCTCGAAGTAATTGAGTTGCCTTTGGTCCAGAGTTAATCACTCCTCCTCCCGTATACAAAATAGGTTTGGAAGATTTTTTAAAGAGTTCAACTGCTGCCTCAATATCCTTATTCTTTCCATTAAACTTTACATCAGTCCTACCACTATTCTTTTTTGATTCTTTAGGCCTAACATATTTCCCTTTTGCAAATTGAATATCTTTGGGTATGTCGACCAAAACTGGTCCAGGTCTTCCACTTGTAGCAACTTCAAAGGCTTTGTGTAAAATCGATGATAATTTTTCTATATCTTTAACAAGCCAGTTATGCTTGGTGCATGGTCTTGTTATGCCTGTCGTATCACATTCTTGAAAAGCGTCCGTACCAATAAGATGTGTTGGTACCTGTCCAGTAATACAGACCAAAGGAATAGAATCCATATAGGCATCCGTCAAAGCAGTAACTGTATTGGTTGCACCAGGTCCTGAAGTCACAAGTATTACTCCAGGCTTACCCGAAGATCTTGCATATCCCTCGGCAGCATGACCAGCTCCCTGTTCGTGACGAACCAAAATATGCTTTATCTTTTTATGGTTTTTAAGTTCATCATAGATTGGCAACACAGCACCACCTGGATAACCAAAAATATGCCTTACGCCCTGATCCTCAAGGGCTTTGAAAACCATTTCTGCACCAGTCATTAAATTTCCCATAAACTCTAATCTAACTGAGTTTGATTGTTGGTCAAGTTTTAGGATATTTTATTGATAGCTTGCTTGAATAAATCATTAGAATTGGGAGCATAAATCATCTCCCAAGATCTCATATGTCCTCTGGCCCATGTAAATTGCCTTTTAGCATACTGCCTAGTTTTTAGTNTAATTAGCTCTTTAGTTTTAATTAAAGTTATNTTTCCATCAATATAATCTTTAATTTCTTTAATTCCTATNATCTTGTTTGAAGACAATTCTTTATTCACTTTCATCTTTAAAAAGTTTTTTACCTCCGCAACCACACCTTCTGCAAACATTTTTTCAACTNTTTTATCAATTTTTTTATGCAACAGCTCTCTTGGAATGTTAATAAATAATTTTTTAAAAATTTTATTATCAAAATTTGATTTCGTTTTCTTCATAAAAACAAACAAAGATTTGTTAGTCAGTTTTTTTACTTCATAAGCTCTCATAGATCTCTGGCTATCTGATGCTAAAAGAAATTTTTTAACTAATGGATCAAGTTTAATTAATTTGCTATAAAATTTTTTTTGTCCTATCTTTTTATGTAATTCTCTAATCTCAGTTCTTAAATCATTNGGNATATCTGGAATTTTTACTAAACCATNTGTTAAAGCTTTAAAATACAGGCCTGTTCCTCCCACAAGAATTGGAATTCGATCCTGATTCCATTGTTCTTTCATTTTATTGATTNCCATTTTAAGCCAATGACCCGTTGAGAATTTTTGTTTAACAGAATNAAATCCATATAAATNATGCTTTACAATATTTGTATCNTGNNANGTTGGNCTNGAAGTNAAAATAAAAATCTCATTATAAACTTGCATACTATCAGCATTNATAATTTCNCCATTNANATTTTTTGCTAATTGNAGTGCTAATTTTGATTTGCCTGAGGNGGTGGGTCCAGCTAATAAAATTACTTTCTTTTCTTGCTCCATTTGAAGCTCAAAATGCAAAATTTAATTCAATTTTACAGTTAAGTAAGATCTTTGATTTTTTGAATTGTAAATTGCAAACATCAAAGTTTTTTGTCCTTTGTTGAGAATATCGTTAACTAATTTCAAAAATTGATTTGAATTCGTAATTTTTTTCTTTTGCAACTCAACAATAACGTCATTAACAGATACAAACTTTAAAGGACTGTTCTCAGATATTTTGGTCACTACAACTCCTGTCGAATTTTTTGGTAATTCACGTTTGGAAATATCATTTTTATTTAAATCTCTAACAGAAATTTTTAGAGCTTCCACAATTATATCTTTATCAGATTCCGTTTTATTTTCAGCTTTAAATTCCTTGGAGGACTCTAATCTCCCTAATAAAACTTTTTTTGAAATTAATTGTTGATTTCTCCAAATTTTAACCTCAACCCTTTTGCCAACTTTAGTTTGAGCCACTAATTTAGGAAGTGTTCGCATGGTATCAACTTTTTTTCCATCAAACTCCAAAATAATATCGCCAGGTTTTATTCCTCCTTTGGCTGCTGGACTTCCTTCCGATACATTTGCGACCAAAGCTCCTTCTGGTTTTTCTAACTTTTCTACTTCAGCAATTTCTTCGGTAACCACTTGAATTCTTACTCCTAACCANCCTCTTTTNGTTTCNCCAAATTCNATAAGTTGACTCAATNACNTNGGATGCNGANTTTGAAGGTATNGCAAAACCNATNCCGATNGAACCAGATNNNCCNGGTNCNNNAATNGCTGTATTAATTCCTANAACTTNTCCATNNANATNAAAAAGAGGTCCACCNGAATTNCCTNNATTNATAGANGCATCTGTTTGAATAAAATCNTCATANCGAGTTAAACCNATATCTCTATTTCTTGANGANATNATTCCTGNAGTAACNGTNCCTCCAAAACCATATGGATTNCCAATNGCNATNACCCAATCTCCNACACGNGCNTTATCTGAATCNCCAAAACTAACNGNTNNAAATTTTTCATCTGATNCTATTTGNAAAACTGCNAANTCCATNTAAGGATCNNTNCCTATNACTTTAGCTTTATATTCTNTAGATCCATTAACNCTAACAANGATATCTTCTGCTCCTTGAATNACNTGATTNTTNGTNACCACNATACCTTTCTCGATCAATTATAAANCCNGATCCTAAGNCNAGTNGCTTTTCTTTCCNNTNGTCTGATTAAATTCTTTAAACATNTCCTCAAATGGAGATCCNNNNGGAAATTNAAANNNTTTAAANGGATTNGANGTNGTTNTAATTGTTTGTGTNCTNGCTATATTNACNACTGAAGGCATNAGTTTTTCNGCTAGATCAGCGAAAGANCNNGGNANNNTTTTNGCATNAGCAAATGAANTNGGTAAANTTAATACAATAAGAATTAANCANTAATGAAAAACTTTTTTATAAATCTTCATATAATCTTAACTTTTGTTANACCAAACAATTNCAAAACCAATNANAGCAAATAATAGACCGCTTATCCTCAGTTGGTTGACTGGCAATTTTTCGATAACTTTCAACATATTTTTCATTTTTGATGGAAATAAGGCATACAGAATGCCTTCAATAAATAATAAAAGACCTATCGCAATGATGAGCTCTTTCATCGAACAATCTTATTGTTCTTTAATNACTCCTGNATTTCCGAAAAACTTAAAGAAATCACTATCAGGGGATAAAATTAAAGTAGTGTCACCTCCGATTAAAGCCGTTTCATAAGCTTGCATCGCTCTGTAGAAAGAAAAAAACTCTGGATCTTGACCAAAGGCGTCAGCGAATATTTTATTTCTTATTCCATCGCCTTCACCCTTCATAATTTCAGATTGTTTTTCTGCATTTGCCAATATAACGGTTACCTTTCTATCTGCTGTTGAAGTAATAGTAATCGCCATCTCTGCTCCTCTTGCTCTAAATTCTTTTGCTTCTCTTTCTCTTTCGGTTTGCATTCTTTTGTATATAGCTTCACTATTGGCTTGAGGAAGGTCGGCCCTTTTAATTCTGACGTCAATAATGGTTATACCAAATTTCTCTGCTTCTACGTTAACCCCTTCTTGAATAATTGACATTTGTGTACTTCTCTCTTCGGATAGTAATGTTGCAAGACTCTGTTTACCTAAAACACTTCTTATTCTCGAATTAATAATAGTAGCCAATCTTGATCGTGCCACTCTTTCATCACCCACTGAAATATAAAACTTCAACGGATCAATAATTTTAAATCTTGCATAAGCATCAACAATTAATCTTTTTTGGTCGGATGCAATCACTTCTGCTGGCGGAGGATCTAAACTTAAAATTCTACGATCTAAAAACACAACATTCTGAATAAAAGGAATTTTAAACTGAAGACCCGCTGTAGTGACTATTTTTTTTGGATCACCAAATTGTAACACTATGGCTTGATTAATTTCTTTCACTGTAAAAAGTGATAAATAAACTACTAAACCAATTACAAATATAAGGGGAAGTATAAATTTACCTAGTTTCATTGTGTATCGGTTCCTTTCGATTTCATCGTTAATGCCGGTAAAGGCAAGTAGGGAACCACTCCTCCAGCATTTTTGTCTATAATAACCTTATCTATATCCGCTAAAACTTTTTCCATGGTTTCAAGATACATTCTTTCTTGAGTTACTCGTTTAGCTTTTGCATATTCATTATAAATTGCTAAAAATCGGCTCGCTTCTCCTTCGGCCATAGCGATAACTTTTTTTTTGTATGCTTCGGCTTCCTGTAAAATTTTTGCCGCATCTCCTCGCGCCCTTGGTATAACATCATTTTGGTAACCTTCGGCTTCATTCTTTGAACGCTCCATATCCGCTCTAGCAGCTTGAACATCTCTAAAGGCGTCGATTACTTCATCGGGTGGGTCGGCTTTTTGAGTTTGTACTTGTGTGATCTGTATTCCAGACTCGTACTCGTCCAAAAGACTCTGCATAATTTCTTGTGTTTCAATTTCAATGAGGGATCTACCTTTGGTTAATATTGATTGAAGCTTGCTTCTTGCTATTACTTCTCTCATGGCCGTTTCGGCTGTAGCTTTTACTGTTACGACAGGGCTTTGTATTTTAAACAAAAACTTACCAGCATCTTTGATAACCCAAAAAACTGAAAAGTCGATATTTGCAATATTTTCATCACCCGTTAGCATTAAACTTTCTTCCGGAACATCACCCACTTCGGACGTTCTGCCTGAATCACTTGCTGCTCTAAAGCCTATATCAACCCTGTGTACTTTTGTAACTTTTGGAGTAAGAACAGTTTCTACTGGATAAGGGAGATGGTAATTCAAACCGGGTTGAGTTGTTGAAACAAATTTTCCAAATCTTAAAACAACTCCTTGCTCATCTGGTAATACTCTATACAAGCCACTAAAAGCCCAAATAACAATTAAAAGAATAAGTCCCAAAATTATTGGTTTGCTGCTCCCTGATTTGCCACCTGGAATAAATTTATTAATTATACCTTGAATTTTTTTTATAACTTCATCGATGTTAGGTGGTCTTGGACCTCTGCCGGAACCGTTACCTCCACCTCTTGGAGGCGATCCCCAAGGACTACCACCCTTGAAATCATCATTATTTGCCATGACACTCTATATAATGACTTTATAAGTAAAAACAAGTTAAGATATCTCATGGAAAAAAAGACGGTTGGTTTAAGTGATACTTTAAGGGAAAAAACAGCTCCAAAAAGCTTTACAAAAAATCCTATAAAGGGAACAAAGTTTACAATTGCCATATCCAGCGCTAAGGGAGGGGTAGGCAAATCAACTGTTGCCACGAACCTGGCCTTGGCCCTAAAATTTCTCAATCATAAAGTGGGCATTCTTGACGCAGATATCTATGGCCCGTCACTTCCAAAAATGATGGCTATAAATGAGAAACCAAAAAGAGGATGGGAAAAGTTNAACACC
>JAESSC010000044.1 GCA_016764285.1 Pelagibacteraceae bacterium | reverse complement strand
TAAATAATTGTGCGTACTTCCTATTTTTAGCTACAACAAGTACTCCAGTTGTTTCTTTATCTATTCTATGAACTGCATAAGGAGATGCGCCTTCAAATTCTTTTGTATTACGCAATATATCTAAAATATTTCTTCTTGATTTTGTGCCAGATTGAACTGCAATTCCCGCAGGTTTATTTATTACAACAAAGTTTTCATTATTTTCAACAAACATACTTGATGATGANGATAANTCTTTTTTAGTAGCTCTGTATTTCAATTTANTTTTTTTGTTTTTATTTGTTNTAAAGTTAAAATTATAAACAAAAATTTGATCNTTTTCTTGAAGTTTGTAAGANCTTTTCTTTTTTTTATTATTTACTTTAATTTTTCCNTTTCTTATATTTTTTTCTATTAATGATTGAGGTGCTTCNCATACATTTCTTCTGAACCATCTATCCANTCGTGCATTAACAAANTCATATTTAACTGAAAAAANNTTTTTCATAAAATGGATATAATTTNATGCTACTAATTAAAGCAACATAATAANNNTTTCATAAATAATTTACTTTTTAGATTTGGTTTTTTTATCTGTGTCTTTTGATTTAGATTCCGTTACCGGTTTTGCTGTTTCTTCTGGTTTTTTCTTTATATCTACTTTTTTNGCCTCAACATCTCTATCAACCAATTCAATAATGGCCATTGGGGCATCATCCCCATACCGAAATCCAGNCTTAATCACCCTGCTATAGCCACCTTTTCTTTTTTCATATCTTTGAGATAATGTTTTTATTAATTTATCTACAGATGACTTATCCTGTAACTTTGAGAATAAATTTTTCTTTGATTGAAGATTATTCTTTTTTCCTAAAGTAATCACTTTATCAATTTTAGGCTTTAATTCTTTTGCTTTTGGTAATGTTGTTGTAATCTGTTCATATTTAATAAGTGAGTTAAGCATATTTTTAAATAAAGCCTTACGATGCTCAGATGTTCTATTTAATTTTCTGTAGGCTAGCTTATGTCTCATATACTATGAGTTGTCTTCAAGTTTTTTTGATAATTCCGCAATATTATCTGGTGGCCAATTCGGAATTTCCATTCCCAAATAAAGAGACATTGAATTTAAAACTTCTTTGATTTCATTGAGTGATTTTCTGCCAAAATTTGGAGTTCTTAACATTTCTGGTTCGGTTTTTTGAACCAAATCGCCGATGTAAACTATATTGTCATTTTTTAAACAATTCATTGATCTAACAGATAACTCAAGTTCGTCAACTTTCTTAAGTAGGTTTTTATTAAATTCAGGTTCTGTAATTTGAGGTTTTTTCTCAACAACTTTTGGTTCTTCAAAGTTTATAAATAATGACATTTGTTCTTGAAAAATTCTTGCTGCATATGCCACAGCATCTTCGGCAGGAACTGAACCATCTGTTTCAACTACCATTGCAAGTTTATCATAATCCAAAGATTTGCCTTCTCTAGCGTTTTCCACTGTATAAGAAACTTTTTTTACTGGACTAAAAAGTGAATCTATTGCAATTAAGCCTAATGGAGCATCATCCATTTTATTTTTTTCTGATGGACAATATCCTTTTCCTGTATTTGCAATAAGCTCCATATGGAACTTGGTATTTTCATCTAAGTGACATATAACCAAATCAGGATTTAAAATCGTTACTTCAGGATTTGGCTGTATATCCTTGGCTTTAATTTCACCCGGACCTGTTACGTCCAATATTAATTTTTTTGGTCCGTCTGACATTATTTTAAGTGGTAAAGATTTAAGATTTAAAACTATATCAGTCACATCCTCGCGTACACCTTTTATAGAAGAAAATTCATGAAGAACGCCATCAATTTGTATAGCTGTTATAGCTGCACCTTGTAGTGATGAAAGTAAAATTCTTCTAAGAGCATTTCCAATAGTAAGTGCATATCCTTTTTCCAAGGGCTCTGCTGTAAGTGTAAAGACAGATTTATCTTCACTACTTTTGATATTCAATTTACTTGGTTTAATCAAAGATTTCCAATTTTTATCAATTATTGTATTTTGCATTTATATTATACCCTTCTTTTTTTTGGTGGTCTTGAACCATTGTGTGGTATCGGTGTTACATCTTTTATTGAAAGTATTTTAAATCCTTTTGCTTGCAAAGCTCTCAAAGCGGTTTCTCTCCCTGAGCCAGGTCCTTTTAATTTAACTGTCAAAGTTTTCAAGCCATGTTCTTGAGCCTTACTAGCTGCATGTTCAGCTGCAATTTGTGCAGCATAAGGTGTTGATTTTCTTGAACCCTTAAACCCTCTAGAGCCTGCTGAAGCCCATGCTATTACATTACCACTATCGTCAGCTATTGTAACAATCGTATTATTAAAAGTAGCATTTACAAACGCTATACCGGTTGTAATATTTTTCTTTATTTTTTTTTTAGATTTTTTAACTTTTAATACTTTTTCGATTTTTTCGTTAGATGATTCATTTTTTTGACTTTTATTTTTATCCATGAAATTATTTTTTTAATGGTGTTAATTTTTTTCCTGCTATGGCTATTGCTTTACCTTTTCTTGTTCTCGCATTGCAGTGAGTTCTTTGTCCCCTTACAGGTAATTTTTTTTTATGTCTTGAGCCCCTATAAGTTGCAAGATCCACTAAACGTTTAATGTTGAGAGAAATTTCTCTTCGTAAATCTCCTTCAACTTTGTAGTTTTGATCAATAAATTCTCTAATTTTTAAAACTTCATCCTCCGTTAAACTATTAACTCTTTTATTTTTTGAGATATTGAGTTTTGTGCATATATTNTCTGAGAATTTTTTNCCTATACCATGTATATAAGTTAAAGCTACATGAATAACTTTATTTTGAGGGATATTTACACCAGCTATACGCGCCATAGTTTTATTGGGATTAATAATCNAACGACGCTATTTATATAAATACTTATTATAAAGTCAAGTCTCTAAAGAATGAATTATGCGACATATTTCCTTGTAAATTTCATGTATATGGTTCGTTCCATCAATTTCATATAATAAATTTTGATTTTGATAATAATCCAATACTGGCAATGTTTCTTTAGTGTATGTTTCAAATCTATTTCTTGCAGTTTTTTCGTTATCATCAGATCTTTTTTGTAAAAACTTTATATCACAATGATGATTTTCTTTCGTAGACGGATTAAAGAATTCGTTAAACACCAATCCACACTTAGCACATACTTGTCTTCCTATAATCCGTTTGATGATAACATCTTGATTAACTTTTAAACTTAATACACAAGATATTTTTTGATTATATTTTTTAATTAGAATATCTAAATGCTTTACTTGATTAAAGTTTCTTGGATAACCATCAAAAATTAAACGATTAAAATAGCCTTTATTTGATAGAATACTTTCAATTAAATCATTAATTATATCATCAGATATCAACACGCCTTGGTCTAATATAGATTTAATTTTAATACCTAATGCACTTTTTTTTTTTACCTCTTCTCTAAGCAAATCGCCTGTAGAAATTTTATATAGGTTAAGATCTTTTACTAAATTATCACTCTGAGTACCTTTGCCAGCGCCAGGAGGACCGAATAATATAATATTCACTTATCTATTTTATGCTTATCTTCCAAATCTTGTCTTTTTAATTAATGACTCGTATTGTTGACTCATCATTCTTGTTTGTATCTGCGAAACTGTATCCATGGCAACAACAACTACAATTAGCACAGATGTCCCTCCTAAATAAAAAGGTATTGGATATTTTGAAATTAAAAACTCAGGCATTAAACAGACCAAAGTTAAATATAAAGCTCCAATAGTAGTCAATCTTGTTAAAATTTCATCAATAAAATATGCTGTTCTTTCACCAGGTCTAATACCTGGAACATAACCACCATGTTTTCTTAAATTTTCTGCCGTTTCTTTTGGATTAAAAACTATTGATGTATAAAAAAAAGAAAAAAATATTATACCTGAAGCATACAAAAGCATATACAAAGGTCTACCTTGAGAAAACAAAGAAGACAAACCCGCAAATAATCCAGAATCAGACATACCAAAATTTGAAAAGGTTACTGGTAAAAGTAATAATGCAGATGCAAAAATAGCTGGTATAACACCTGCGGTGTTTATTCTTAAAGGTAGATGTGAAGACTCACCTCCATAAATTTTTGTTCCCATTTGTCTTTTGGGATAATTTATTAAAATTTTTCTTATTGCCCTTTCAATAAAAACTATAAAAGCAACTGTTGATAGCAATAATATAAATATCATTAAAATTATTGGAACTGACAAAGCTCCTGTTCTTCCTAGTTCAAATGTTGCAGCTAAAGCTCGTGGTATCTCCGCAACTATTCCAGAAAATATAATTAAAGATATTCCATTACCTATTCCCCTTTGGGTAATTTGTTCACCTAACCACATTAGAAAAATAGTACCTGC
>JAESSC010000043.1 GCA_016764285.1 Pelagibacteraceae bacterium | reverse complement strand
AACACGATGATCATGTCAACATATGACCGGATGAGAGAATTGGCATCATTAGAGCAATTGGAACAACACCCTGGCGAATTTTAAAACAGGTATCCTTAGAGGCAATATTAATGACAATTTTTGCTTCAATCATTGGTGTAGTTGTTGGATTGAGCGTAGCTTTATATTTTCAAAAATATGGATTTGATGTTAGTGGCAGTGGGAATATGTCTTTTGGGGGGGTGGTTATGGATCCNATTTGGAGAGCAAGTGTTTCTGTAGGNATTGTTTTTCTACCAGTTGTGTTAATGATGTTAATAAGTATTGTTGCATCAATATATCCAGCAAGCATTGCAGCTCGTATTAAACCCGTGGAGGCTATTCATTATAAACCATGAAATCTAAATTATTAATGATCATAAAAATTGGGTGGCTCAGTATTTGGCGCAACAAAAGACGTACATTAATTTCATTNTTTTCTATTGTAATTGGCACAGGAATCCCAACTTTTTTTGTATGTATTGCGTGGGGATTTTATGCAGGACTTATTGATGATGTGNCGCGCTTAATGTCAGGACATGTAACATATGAACATNTCGACTATCGTNATTCACCTTCTAATGATNTTTGGGTAGNTGATATTCAAAAAATTAATAAAACTTTAAATAGTAATGCTGAAGTTTTATCTACAAAACAAATAGTTAATTTACAAGGAGTAGCTCATACAGCCAAAGGTTCTGTTGGAATATCTTTAATGGGGATAGAACCATCAAAAGAAATTACAATTTCTTTTTTACCAGAATCCATTGTCGAAGGAGAATATTTATCAGAAGGAGATGGTCGCTGGGTTATCGTGGGGAACAAATTAGCAGAAAACCTCAATGTCAATGTTGGGAAAAAATTTGTTTTTACTACAAGCGATATTAAAGGCGAATTGGTTGAGGAATTGTTTCGTGTCAAAGGGATTTTTAAAACTGGATCTAAAGAGATTGATGGTCATTTTGTACAAAGTGATATCGAACTTGCTAGAATGGTTGCAGGTTTAAGTAGCAATGATGTTTCACAGTTAGGCATTATTGTAAAAAATCCTGATACTCACGAGCGCTTTCTTCGAGAAATGCAGAAAACACTAGCGAAAAAAAATGGAGTGTTTTTATCTTGGCAGCAAATAATGCCCGATGTAGCAACAACAATTCGTATGGATAGAACTGCTATTACATCTATTATGGTTTTGCTGGTTGTGATTGTGCTATTTACTATGTTTAGTACTATCTTAATGTCTACTCTTGAACGCAAAAGAGAATTTGCGTCTCTATTGGCAATTGGAACACAACAAATAGAACTAAAACTTCAAATTTTTATCGAAACAATAATATTTGGACTCATTGCTTGTCCATTAGGATCTTTGTTGGGTGTTGGTGTAGCAAAATGGGCGGAAGGCTATGACATGATGGATGTAGTTGGAGGCAAAGTAGAAGACATGAGTGTAGGAGGATTTGGAATGGATACAATCATTACACCTTTGTTTTCCGTTCCTCTGATTTTACAAATAAGCATTTTTTTCTTTCTAGCAGTTCAATTGTTAAGTGTTTTACCAGTGTATTTAATATCACGTATTTCGATTACTGATGAGTTGAGGTCTATATGAATACAAAAAGAGAAATTGTGTCATTACATAATGTTATAAAAAATTACGGCCATGGAAAAATTATAACAAAAGCCTTGCGAGAGATTAACTTAAAAATACTTGAAGGTGAATTTTCAGCAATGATGGGTCCTTCAGGCAGTGGGAAAAGTACTCTACTAAATATCATTGGCGGCCTAGATAAAGCGACAAGTGGTGAAGTAAAATTTAATGGTAAAGATTTTAATACCTTATCAAATAAAGCTTTAAGCATCATGCGTCGTAATCATATTGGGTTTGTATTCCAAAATTATAATTTACTTCCTGTTTTGACTGCTTATGAAAATGCAGAATATGTGTTAATGTTACAAGAGATACCAATTTCTCAACGAAAAGAAAAAGTCATGCATTTTTTTCAAGAAATGGGTTTAGATGGTCTTGAACATAGATTTCCTCGTGAATTAAGTGGTGGTCAACAACAACGGGTTGCTATTGCTCGAGCAGTTGTTACTGATCCTTTATTGGTATTGGCTGACGAGATAACAGCCAACGTTGATTCAGAAACGGCCCAATCGCTATTGGAATTAATGAAAAAATTAAACAAAAATAACAAGACAACTTTTNTGTTTTCAACNCATGATCCTACGGTAATAAAATTTGCAAAAAGAGTTATTGTATTGAAAGACGGAAAAATTTCTCATGAGCATACNTCCTCAGAAAATATAGAAAAATATACACAAAAATAANTTTTACTATTTAATGTTTTTANACAAATATATAAAAATTTTATTAATTGTTCTAATATTTTTTCCTTTTCGATCTATTGCGGAAGATTCTCCTATAGATGTTAGCGGAAGTATTCAAACTGGTTATAAACTTTATGATAATTATAGTTTTGCACCCTACTTTGATAAAGATATAGCGCATGATTTTTCATCAGTGGCCCGTATTATTTTTGAAGGGGATAGTCATAATAAATACTCGTACGAACTACACGTTATACAAGCTTATAATTATTCTAATATTGATACCGGTGTTACGGGCAGAGATACATCGATGCTATATACTGATCTTGGTGATAATTGGATAGAGAAAACCGATCAAGCGGCTAATTATTATATTGATCGGGCAAATATTAAATTTTCTGTGCAAGATTTAGATATACACTTTGGTAGGCTTGCGGTTGGTTTTGGCAAACCCTTCTTTTGGAATCTTTTCGATTACTATGGGAGCCCATATCTTAACCAAGAATATAAAGCTGGCATTGATGCTTTAAGAATAGATAGAGCAATTAGCAGTTTTAGTGGTATAAATTTGGTTATCAATCAACAGAAAATATTAACCCAATCTGGAAGTTATTTACAGAATAATGCCACTCAATCATATCAACGATTAGGATCGAAAGAAGCAATGGGTTTGCTGCTAAGAGGTTATACGACTGTTAAAGATACGGATTATGCATTGTTATATAAAAAAGAACCAGAAGGACATCGTGTTGGAATTGAGCTTGATGGCGAAATAGGATCTGTTAATTTTTATGATGAAATCACTTACCTATGGGGCTCAGAAGAAATTTCGATGCCAGGATCGTATCAAGGAAATTTACTCAATAATTATTTAATGAATGTTTTGGGAGTTAATTATCGTTTCGACAACAGTCTACAAATTACAGCGGAACATTTATTTAACGGAATAGGCGATTCTAATAATCTAGATGCCTCTGAT
>JAESSC010000042.1 GCA_016764285.1 Pelagibacteraceae bacterium | reverse complement strand
AAGCCCATTCCGGGCGCCAAGCCTATCGGCCAGGTTTTTCCGTAAAAGCCCATTATGAAACAGGCAATAGCTATCGATAAAATTGTGGCCGTAAAGACACCACCAAAATCAAATCCNCCGTCAGNTAAGTATNACNGGATTTAANAACATGATNTATGCCATCGTCAAGAANCGTNGNTACNCCNGCNATNACNTCTGTTTTAAAATCCGTTTTATGTTTTCTATACTCAAAATATGAACTTCCAAGTTCTNNCATANTTTACCTCCTAAATTANTGAGCTGAACTTTAATAAACATTTNANAANAAGTCACAACAAAATAANNATTATTTAGTGTGCATAATATACATAAGATACAACCTGAAGGTTTATATATGTTTNTAAATANTATGTTATTCTANNTTTNGTTGTANTCATGAGAATTATTTTTATACTTTTTTTTTGNTCTCTTT
This sequence comes from Pelagibacteraceae bacterium, assembly GCA_016764285.1. Lineage (GTDB taxonomy): Bacteria > Pseudomonadota > Alphaproteobacteria > Pelagibacterales > Pelagibacteraceae > AG-414-E02. The sequence goes on along the minus strand of JAESSC010000042.1, from coordinate 4,413 downwards.
TTTTNCTTAGTNACTGTCAAACTGTTGACAATAAATCACAGAAAGCAATAAAAAAAGAAAATGAAAAATTAAGTAAGTTTCTTCAACAACCCGAATCCGAATTAAAAATAGTTATGGGGNANCCGGATGCAATTACATACGATAATAAAGGCTCTAAATTTTTTATCTATACCANAAAAAAGTACAATATTACTTGTGAGAGAAAGTTTGAAATTGATCAAAATGAAATGATTGTAGGTTTTACCAGCAAGGGATGTTTCTAAATACTTGCGGAGACAAAGTCTCCGCAAATAAGGTTCCAATTTATTTAATCGGAATAAGTTTCTTTTTCTTTTGTTCTGGTACGATTTTTTCACAGTTGATCGTCAAGAGACCATCTTTAAGCTCAGCTCCATTCACTTTTACGTCATCAGCAATTGTGAAAGATCTTGAGAATGATCTTTGNGATATACCTTTATGAATTATNTCGTNACCATCCTTTTCAACAGTTTTATCAACTTTTTTGGTTTTAACTGTTAAAAGATTATCTTCAAACTCAACTTCAACATCATCTTTACTAAAGCCAGCAACTGCTAATTCGATAGCGTATTTGTCTTTACCAGACTTTCTGATGTTGTATGGGGGGTAGTTACTTTGAACTAATCCACCATTATCAAGCATAGACTCAAACTGATCAAACATNTCNTCAAAGCCAATGCTAAAAGGTCTTAGAGAGTTAAAGATCGATAGATCCTTACTTGTCATATTTACCTCCTTTGTTTAGCAAGGTTAATTTATGTAAATCCCATTAGGCGACTTACAATTCTTAATATAGTAATGATTTTTTAAATTTAAAGATTAGGTGTTTAATTTATTTGATATCTTTAAAGCAAAAGCATAATCCAAAGCAATTTCTTCAATAGCAGAATCTCTACCCGTTTTGCCTCCATGACCAGCATTCATTTCGGTTTTTAAAAGTAGTAAATTATTGTCNNTTTTATAGTCTCTTAATTTTGCCGTAAGCTTTGTGGGTTCATCATAAAAAACTCGATTATCGCTTAAGCTTGTGGTTATGAAGAGATGAGGATAATCCATTTTTTTTATATTTTCATAAGGTGAATAAGAACGAATATAATCGAAGTGTTCTTTATTTTCTTTTGCATTTCCAAACTCATTAAATTCTGCAACCGTTAATGGTAATGAGTGATTTAAATTAGTGGTAAGAGTATCTACGAAGGGCACGGCCATAATCATTCCAAGAAAGAGTTCAGGAGCTTCATTAGCCACGACGCCCATGAGCAATCCTCCAGCTGATCCACCCATACCAATAATTTTTCCTTTATCGGTATATTTTTTTTCAATCAGAAATTTAGCAGTTGCAACGTAGTCTTTGAATGTATTTTTTTTGTTTAGCATTTTTCCTCCTTTCCACCAATTCATTCCTCTTTCCATGCCACCTCTTATGTGAGCAGTCACCCAGATTATATTACGGTTAATTAAACTAAGTCTGCTGGAAGAAAATCCTGGTCCCATAGAAGCACCATAACTTCCGTAAGCATAAAGAAGAAGATTTGCACTTCCATCTAATTTTGTTTTTTTATGACGAGTAATCGTTAAGGGAATTTTTTTGCCATCATGAGAGTCACAACTTAATCTTTCTACAAGATAGTCATTTGGATTATGACCAGATGGCACTTCTTCTTCCTTAACAAGTTTTTTTTCCTTAGTAACGATATCATAAATATATGATTTGCCAGGAGTTTTAGGAGAATGATAAGCAACATATAATTTGTTCGTGTTTCTATTTTTTTGCATTAACGATGCACCAGGGGTTATTACTTTTTCGTCAGTGATAATTAATTCTTCTTCTTTATTTGTGCTTAAATTTCTAACATAAAGTTTTGATAGAGCGTCTCTAACTTCGGAACGCACCATCCAATCGTTTAGTAAGGTGAATCCTCCTATCAAAACGCCGTTTGTTGCAGGTATATATTCTTTCCATTCATTTATATTTTCATGTTTACATTTACATATTTTAAAGTCTTCAGCATCTTGATTGGTGTGTATNTAAAAATTTNCCTTCCAAGAGTCCAATGAATATATTATTTCCTTTTGCCTCTTTTTAAATAATTTAGGTTTTGGACTTTCCTCAGATATAGTGAAAAAATAGATTTCAGATGTTGTATGATCCGACGTGGAGATAAAATAATATTTTTCGTCAGAACTAACTCCAATTCCACAAGTAAACCCTTTATCTTTTTCATCATAAATAAGTTGGTCGTTTTTAATTGGTGTTCCAATTTTATGGCGATAAATTTGTCTTGGTCTGTGGAATTTATCCAGTCTAGAGTAGAAAATAAACTTATCATCCTTCGACCAAGTTATGCTTCCTGATGTTTCTTTAATCTCTTCCGAAATAATTTTATTATCTAAAATTTTACGAACATATATTGTGAAATATTCAGATCCTTTAAGATCTAAAGAATAGGCAAGCATCTCATCGTTATTAGATACTTCTAAATCACCAACACCGAAATAATCTACATTTAATTTTTTTCTCTCAGTTTCACCATTCCAGTATTCTTCAATTTTACTAGTACCTATTTTTTTTCTAAGCCTTATCGAGTAATTTGTCTCTTTTGTTGTTTTCGTCCAATAAATATACTTTTTGTCAGTAAAAGATAAACTTTCATCGTCGAGTTTTATTCTACCTTTTATTTCAGCAAATAGTTTTTTTTGTAATTCTTTAGTGTCCTTTAAATGGTACTCAGTATATTTGTTATTTTCTTCTAAGTATTTTCTAACCTCAGGATTTAGTTTATTGGGATCTTTGAGAACTTCCAGAATGTCATTTTGATGAATCCAGGCATAATTATCTTCCCATGAAATCCCGTGACATTTTTTGATCGTTATTTGTTGTCTTAATTTTGGTATATTCATCGAGAAAGAATTAATACATGAATTTAGTTTTTTTAGGAATAATTATTTTTATTGTTGTGGTTATTGTCTTGTCCTATCTAGGAAAGTCAGATCCAAAAAAAATATCGAAAGGTATTCGGTATATAATAATCTTTTTTTCTGTAATTTTAGGATTAATATTGATTCTTGCAGGGAGATTTTTGTTTGCGATTCCACTATTTTTTTTAATATTACCTATAATTAAACTTAAATCTGGAATTTCTATATTGAAAGCTCTCCAGCTATTTCGATTAATTTATATTCTTAGGCAACAGGGAAGATATTCATTTAGATCAGGCGCAAATACTACCTCTTCAAGTAATCTGACTATTGAAGAGGCCTATAGTATTCTGGGTCTTAAGCGAGGATGCACAAAAACTGAGTTAAATAAAAATTTTTCAAAAATTATGGAAAAACTTCATCCAGACAAAAATAAAGATTTTGATGCCACAAGATTAGCTCAGATAACCTCGGAAGCCCGTGATAAAATACTGAAAGAAGATTTTAAAAATTAATTTAATAATTCTTTAGCTTTATTGTAGACATTCTCAACACTTATTCTCTCTCTCCCTAATTTTAAATCATGAATAACTGTCTCCATGGTCTCACCTTTTGGAATTATGCAAGTAATATTCGCTGCGTAGGTTCCGTACGACAAAACGGGGGAGTTAAAAAAAATTGCAATACACTGAAGTCCTAACGCACATGATAAATGCAAAAAACCTGTGTCGTTTCCTAAATAGAAATCGCAGTTTTTGATTATTGGTAATATCTCACTAATTGATAAATTTTCAAACGATATACAATTTTTTCCAATAGGTGAGCTTATAATTTTATCGATTAGGGGTTTATCATTTTTTCCAGCTGCTAAATAAAATTTACAAGGTTTTAGTTTATTTAATTTTTCACAGGTTAAAATAAATCTATCAATAAACCATCTCTTATCTTCACCACTAGCACTTATTCCTAAAATGATATTTTTTTGTTCTTTAGAAATATTGTATTTAGTTTTTGCTGCATCAACTAGATTTTGATCAATATCGATTAAAGGTTGCGTAGAAACTTTTTCACCTAAGACTTTTTCAGTTAACTCTTTCGCCGACGTTATAACATTGTCTTTCTTAAGACCTAGAGGATATTGATGTATTTCATTAATACCAGCAAATTTTGCTAGCAAGCGGTGTCTTAAACTACTATTAAAAATAAAAACCTTATCGAATCTGTGTTTTCTGATCTTTCCAACTAAACGAAAAAATCCTAAACCATCATGAGACCCTTTTTTATTTGCGTTTTGATCTAGATAAATAATTTGATCAATATCTTTATCATTTTTTAAAATTTCGTCTGCTTTAGAATTTGTTTTTACTAATATTGATACTGGAGAATTAAATTTTGATACGATTTTTCTAATAAATGATAAAAATATAACAAGATCTCCAATTCCCGGTCTTTGTTGAATAACTAGAACTTTCATTT
>JAESSC010000041.1 GCA_016764285.1 Pelagibacteraceae bacterium | reverse complement strand
TTTGTAAAATTTTATAACCTCTATGACTACAAACATTATGATAAACTTTAATTTGTTTTTTTTTATTACGTAATATAATCAAAGGAATTCCTAGTAAATCGAAAGTTTTTGCATCACCTGGATTAGGAACTGAACTTGCAACACCAATAACAACCCATTTATCTTCAAACAATTTTTTTCTTTCTATTATTGAGTATTCTATGCTGTTGTAACATTCGTTGGGCAAGCCATGAGCTTTAGAAATAGGTAGATTAACCACATCTAATTTTTCTTTATTTATAATGTCGTAAATATTTTTTTGTCCATTAAGCTTGTGAACCATATAAAAATCCTAGCATTTTAATATAAATAGGCAATACATTTTAAATGAAACCTCTAGACATTCACCCGGGTCCACTGCTATATCCCAGAGATTATGAATTTCTCTTTGGAAATTACCATGAAGACAGATTTATCGACCCTGCCCAAGGTTAAGGATGTTTATATAACACAGTTACCAGGCAATGATTTTAGGGAAGTAGCCAGTAAGGCTGAGGAGCTTGCGGAATCAGGCTTTAATCCGGTTCCTCATTTTTCAGCTCGATCAATTAAAAACCTCACTGAATTAAAAGAGTATGTAAGCAGATGTAAAGATGGAGGAGTCAAACAAGCTCTTGTCATCGGAGGGAGCTCGCAGCCCATCGGAGATTTTCATTGTTCTTTACAACTATTAGAAACTGGATTATTCGAGGGTCTTAAGATAGGAATCGCTGGACATCCTGATGGATCCCCTGATATATCCGACTCTGATTTAGAAAAAGCTATGATCGATAAGAAGCCTTACGCAGATTATATTGTGACTCAATGGTTGTTGGAGGTTGCTCCAATTATCAAGTTTATTTCTAAACAAACGTTACCAGTTTATGCGGGGATTACCGGTCCTTTAACAATTAGTAACCTGCTTAAGTTTGCAAGTATTGTTGGGGCAAAAAATTCACTAAACTTTCTTAAGTCTAATATGGCTAAAGCATTTGATTTATTAAAACCTAAAGATCCAAACGATATAATAGAAAAACTCAAGGGAGTTACTGAGAATTTTCATATTTACACATTTGGTGGTTTAAAAGAAACAAACAAATGGTTAATGGATAATAATTATGTCTAAAAAAAAGAAGAAAAAAAATAAAACAAAATTAGAAANNANNTAAAANNGAAAAANTNAATTACNATAAAGTTAAACATGCNANNTCNGTNGATCAATCNGATAGNCATGTGCCNTATAATCTTAGACAAAGTGGNNCNACAAAAGTGGAAATGTTGATTTCNACACGTGTNAGAAAATCNCCTTANTGGCATTTATCNATGAAAGCAGGATGTTGGAGAGCCACNATTTATAATCGCGTTTATCATCCAAGAGGATATGTAAGACCTGAAAAGGGCGGGGCAATGGTTGAGTATAAAGCGATAAAAAATCACGTTACGATGTGGAACGTTGCTGTCGAGAGACAAATTCGTGTTAAAGGGCCAGACGCTGAAAAATTTACTGATTATGTCATTACGCGAGATGCAACAAAAATTTCAACAATGAGAGGACGTTACGTTATTCTTTGTAATTATAAAGGCGGAGTGCTCAATGATCCAGTTTNGATGAGAGTAGCAGATGATGAATTTTGGTTTAGTTTATCAGATTCTGACATTGGAATGTATTTACAAGGTGTTAATGCTNACAAAAGATTCAATGTTGAAATTGACGAAATCGACGCTTGNCCAGTGCAAATTCAAGGTCCAAAAGCNAAAGCCTTAATGCAAGATTTAATTGGCGATCAAGTTGATATGAATAATATTCCATTTTACGGTTTGGCTGAAGCTAAAGTTGGTGGAAGAAGTTGCGTTATTTCACAATCAGGATTTTCTGGAGAAGCGGGTTATGAAATTTATCTTCGTAACGCAACTTTATATGCGGAGGATATGTGGAATGCTGTGCTTAAAGCTGGNAAAAAACATAAGTTAATGGTTATTGCTCCTGCACACCACAGAAGAATTCAAGCAGGCATATTATCTTGGGGTCAAGATATGGATCAAGAACATAATCCATTCCAATGTAATTTAGGTTACCAAGTTTCTTTATCGGGAAAAGGTGAGTGGANTAAACAAACAGATTATGTAGGTAAAGANGCTTTAGAGACAATGAAAGAACAACTTAAAAATGGAGNAAAGCCATACAAACTCCAACTTGTTGGACTTGAATTGGGAGGAAAACCAATCGAAGAATATGCGCCAGATTTTTGGTTAATTTCAAATTCAAGTGGTGGTAAACCAGTAGGTTATATTACATCACCTTGGNATCATCCCGAAAAAAGACAAAATATTGCAATGGGCTATGTTCCCTATGAAGGGAATTTAAACACTAAAGGATTTCCAATTGGTAATTTTGGTAAAAAATATAAAGTTCATTTACCAAAAAAATATTCTAATAAACCAGTTGATGCAGTAGTTGTTCCGATACCGTTTACGCAATCTTTTAACGTTAATACGCGAGAAGCAGAAGTTTTAGCTATTTTAAATAAATAATTAGATATTAAAGCTTGCTTTAATACCGTCGATTATAAATTGAGTTGCTAAGGCTGCTAGGATAAAAGCCATAACTCTTGCGGTCGCATGCAGGATCTGTTTAGGCAGAAATTTTACAATAAAGTTTGCACCAATCATTAGAATTAAACTAACAACTAATGCGGCTATTAAAGCAAGAATTACTGGTATCTGAAATTCTGTATTAATAGTATAGTTACCTATTAATAATATAATGGTCGTTAATGCTGCTGGACCCGCAATAAAGGGGATGGCGATAGGAAAAACAATAATATCATCGAAACTTTTTTCATCCAACGCTTCTTCAACCCTTTTTTCTCTTCTTGTTTTTCTTTTTTCAAACAATATATCAATAGCTAAAATCATAAGAATAATTCCACCTGCGATTTTTAGAGAATCTAAAGATACGCCAATTGCGTCCAGCAAGTACCTACCTGCATAGGCAAATGTTATCATGATAAAAAAGGCTATAATTACACTTTTTATGGCTATTTGATTTCTTTTTTTGATTNTTGCTTCTTCTGTTAAACTTAAGAAAAAGGGTATATTTCCAATAGTGTCAATGGCGACAAAAAATAATATAAAAGANTTTATAANAACTGCAGTCATGCCGCTATTTCATATATCTTCATGGCAATAATATGGTATAGAGAAAAAATGAATTCCCAATATGTAAACAGAATTATAAGAGCTTGTAAGTTAGATGTTAGTCTTTATGAGGAAGTAGAAGCTGATAAGTCTGCAACCTATCAAGCAGCAGGAGTTGTGGTACTTTCAAGTTTAGCTGCGGGGGTAGGAGCTATATCACTTGGTGCGTCTAATTTTTTGATGGCCCCTCTTTTATCATTGGTCAGTTGGTATGTTTGGGCGTATATAATCTATTTTATTGGTGCAAAACTTTTTCCAGAACCCACAACAGTAGCCGATCACGGCGAACTATTAAGAACGATCGGTTTTTCCAGTGCTCCGGGGCTCATTCGAGTTTTTGGTTTTACTCCCGAGTTGATGAGTATAACTTTTATCGGTGCGGCAATATGGATGTTAGTTGCAATGATTATCGCCGTGAGGCAAGCCCTTGATTATCAAAGTACATGGAGAGCCATTGGGGTTGTTGTTATTGGTTTTTTAGCTCAAGCTATTTTTTTAGTGATAATACTGCGACTTTTCGGTCCCAGCCCAAGTTAAACTGGAAAAATAGTTTTTGATATTTTACATGAATCACAAATCTTATATCCATGCATGATTAAGTTTTGAGAAACGCTTTCATCTTCTTTTTTGCATTCTTCACAAATATTATCTAATTCTTCTTCTTTCAAATAATGTCTCCTAAGAATTCAGGGTTTGATACTCCAGTTGTCATCCAGCAATCTTTAAGATTTCCATCTTCTACAACTTTTTCAATTTGCCATCTATAATAATATTTTTTTTTGTCTTTAGATAAAATAGAAACTTTATAAACAAGTATATTTTTTGATTGTTTTAATATGATTATTTCATAATTTTCGTGATCAATTAATAATTGGTAATTTTCGCTATAAATCATTTTTTTAAATTTTTCCAAAGGACCCGTTACTTTTTTATTGTTTGGGTGAGCAAATTCCCATGTTTGTTCAATTCCTGCATCTTTATAGGGAATATTGTTGTTTTTNAAAGAGTTTAACTGAATCATAAGAACATCTATTGGTTCTAATATAGTATTTGGCTTAAGCAAATCTGCACTAGAAATATTTGTTAATAGTAAAAAAAATAAAATAAATTTAAATAATATTTTCATTATTTATTTTCTGCTGGTACTAACTTTCCATCTTTATATTTTGCAGGAGTGTATTTAGTGTCTGGAGAAAAATCTCCATAAAAACGAAAAATTCCCAAAGCCACAACTAGTAAAATTACACTAGCTATAGAAAGTTTTAAAATAGGGTATTTTTTCTTTTCCAATTTTAATAACCACATAGAAAAAAAATAAAGAATAAATGGCCCCAGTATTGCAAGCAAAAGTATAATTTTTTTAATCATTATAGTTGATCCAGCCAACACCCTTGTGATTAAAATCAAAAATATTTGGATGTATTATTTCAGCAAATATTTCTAAAGACTCAATCAACCTTGGNCCCGGTCTATTAAAAAACTGATTTCCATCNGCAACAAATAATTTATGATTTTTNTAGGCNTTTAATGAANGNANGCTATTNTTTTTTTTTATATAGNTATCTAATTCTTTTTTTGTTTTTTCTATATTAAATCCACATGGCATAAAAATAATAATTTCGGGATTTTGATCTATAATTTCTTCAAATTTTATCCAGTGAGAATTATCACCAGATTTTCCTAATATGTTAGCGCCTCCAGCAATCTCTACCATTTCAGGTATCCAGTTACCTGCAATCATGAGCGGATCAATCCATTCTATGCAAGCTACCGATGGCTTTTGTTTTTGTATAGCTGATAAGTTTTTTATTTTTTTTAGTCTTATTTTCAAATTTTCAATAAGCTTGTTATTGGATTTATTTTCAATATTAAGATCTTTAGCCACCCTTTTAATATCGTTAAAAACATCATTTAAAGTATTAGGTTCGAGAGATATTATTTTAGTTTTTCGATTAAAATATTTGTCAACTATATTTTTTACTTCTGAAAAACTTACAGCACATACTTCACAGTGTGCTTGGGTTATTATAAAATCTGGATTTAATTCTTTAAGTTTTTCCACATTAACTTTGTAAACCGATAATGAATTTTCTAATATGGTGTTAATTTGTTTATTAATTTCATCGCTTGTTCCATCAACATTTAGTTTTGGAGATGTTAATTTTGCTACATTATTTAAATCTTTAGGATAATCACATTCATGGGAACGCCCAACAATTGAATTCTTTTGACCCAAAAAAGCAACAATCTCAGTTGCACTAGGTATTAAAGTTACAATTTTAGTAATATTACNNTTCATCTTTTTNAGAACTAACTTGACCTATTATATCCTTACATTTAGAAATTACGTAAATTTAATCATATTTATTTTATGAAATCAAAAANCAAAGTAGTAGTCATAGGNGGAGGNGCTGTTGGAGTTAGTATGCTTTACCATCTAGCGAAAAAAGGTTGGTCAGATGTTGTTTTAGTCGAGAGAAAAGAATTAACCTCTGGATCGACTTGGCATGCAGCAGGTTTATTACCACTTTTCAATATGAGCTACTCAGTTGGCCAACTACATAAGTATGCAGTTAATTTATATAAAACTTTAGAAGAAGAAACTGGCAAAANCGTTGGTTTTAGCGTTGTTTCAAATATTCGCCTAGCTCAAACAAAAGATCGTATGGATGAATATCATCAGTATGCTGGAGTTGCAAAAACGATTGGAGTTAATGTTAAATTTTTAAAACCTGAGCAAGTAAAAGAAATTTGGCCGTTGTGTAANATAGANGGTTTAGTTGGAGCTATACAACATCCAGAGGACGGATACATTCAACCNGCTGATGTTACNCAAGCTNTNGCTACNGGNGCAAGAAATCGTGGTGCCGAAATTTATAGAAACACTGTNGTAACCTCAATCAAACAAAATAAAGATGGCTGGATAATAATTACAGATAAAGGAGATATTGCTTGCGAACATGTTGTTTCATGTAGTGGAAATTTTGCGAGACAAACCGGCAAGATGGTAGGCTTAGAAATTCCAGTTATACCAGTACAGCATCAATACATTGTTACTGAACCTCATCCAGAAATTCAAAAAAGAAAAAAAGAAGGCAAACCTGAAATGGGAGTTCTTAGAGATAGTGATAATTCTTGGTACATGAGAGAAGAAGCGGGTGGACTAATATTGGGACCATATGAACGTGGAGCTCCATGTTGTTATGTTGATGGCCCCTCAAAAGATAGCGAATACGAATTATTTCAAGAAGATTTAGATCGAATAGGTTCTCATATTGAATCAGCAATTAAAAGGGTGCCAGCTTTTGGTGAAGTTGGTGTTAAAAAAGTTTATAACGGAGCAATTTGTTATACGCCTGACGGAAACCCTATAGTTGGACCTGCTTGGAGATTAAAAAATTTCTGGATAAACGAAGGACATAGTTTTGGAATTACCGCTGCAGGTGGCGCCGGATGGCAACTTGCTGAATGGATTATCGATGGTGAACCCACGGTAGATATGTTGGGCGTTGAACCAAGAAGATATGGTTCTTATGCAACAAAATCTTATTTATTAGAAAAAAATGAAGAAGCCTATGAAANCGTTTTTNTAATTCATTATCCCGACGAAGAAAGACCAGCTGGCAGACCTTTAAGACAAGCNCCATGTTATGATCGTTTGAAAAAGCTTGGAGCTGTNTTTGGNCAAAAATTTGGATGGGAGAGAGCAAATTTTTTTGCAACTNATGGNGCNAAACAAGAAGATGATTGGTCATTTAGAAGATCTAATTGGTTTAAATGCATGGAAAGAGAATGTAAAAATGTTCGTGAAAATGTTGGTCTGTTAGACATGACAGCATTTGCTAAATGCAGAATTAAAGGTCCTAACGCAGAAGAATTTTTAAATAAATTAGTTGCTAACAAACTTCCAAAAAAAATAGGTAGAATCAATCTTTGTCACGCTTTGAATACAAAAGGTGGAGTTCATTCTGAGTTTACAATTATGAAGGAATCAGAAAACAGTTTTTATTTAGTATCAGCAGGAGCTTTCCAGAGACTTGACCATGATTGGATACATAAGTGGATGCCAAAAGATGGATCTGTTCAGTTTGAAAATTTAACAAATAGTATTGGAGTTTTAGTAGTTTCTGGACCAAAAGCTAGAACACTAATGCAAAAAATTTCCAAAACTAATTTTTCTAACGACAAATTTAAATGGCTAAGTGCACAAAATATTAACATTGGCTTAGCTCCCTGCAACGCAATGAGAGTAAACTTTGTAGGAGAGTTGGGTTGGGAGCTGCACCATCCAATCGAATATCAAAATCATATTTTTGATAAGTTGATGGAAGCTGGAAAAGATTTAAATTTAAAACCGTATGGTATTAGAGCTATGAATAGTTTAAGGGTAGAAAAATCATACAAATTAGTTGGAACTGAGCTTTCCATAGAATATTCACCTTATGAGTCTGGACTAGATAGATTTATTCATCCTAATAAGGGAGATTTCATTGGTCTTGCGGCATTGAATCAATGGAGAGAAAAAGGTTTTTCAAATAAATTGGCAACTATGGAAGTACACGGTGTAACTGATGCGGATGTTTTAGGAAATAATCCAATCTATAATAATGGTTCTGTAGTAGGAAGAGCAACTGGGGGAGATTTTGGTTTTAGACTAAATAAATCTCTAGCTTTAGGTATGGTTAAACCAGATCTTGCAAAAGTAGGACAAAAACTGGAAATAGATATATTGGGAAAAATGCATCAAGTTTCAATTATTGAAGACAG
>JAESSC010000005.1 GCA_016764285.1 Pelagibacteraceae bacterium | reverse complement strand
AATAATTTTTACAATTTCAATAAATAATAAGAAAGAATATTTAGATAATTATTTTAAATTTATCGAAAACATTGACACAATTCATTAGCAAACATTATTATAAAGTTCTAACCATCAAACTTTCGCAATCTTTTAATTCATAGCTTATTAATATTTCAGTTATTTTTTTTTCCTGAAAGCAGCTGCTATTAACATAATTATATATATTCCAACTTTCTACAGATATTGTATAAATAACTTTAATATTGTTCTCCCTTATTATATTTGTAATTAAATTTTTATAATCAGTAAAATATTTACTTTCTTTTACCGGATGAGTGGTTCCGTCTGACAGATACCATTTGGAAGGGGAAAAAAGTTTTTGATCCAAAATAGCTGAAAAAAATGAATAGTGGGTCATAACCATTTTATTTCTATGGTCATTGCTTAAATAAGTTTTAGCTTCGTTAATTAAAATAATTTCTTCGTTAGGATTATTTTTAAATTCAGGAGTAATCCATTTTAAACCGGTTAATTTTTTATCAATTTTTTTTCCTTGAGAAGCTAATTCAAAATTCACATAACTTAATTCGTGAAATTTTCTATCTTCATTAAATCGCAGATGGTATTTGGCCGTAATAAATAAACAAATTATAATTATTGCTACATACACTGGGCTAGTTGAGTTTAATCTATAAACATTTAAACTAATGTGTGAGAACGCCGTTAAAATAGGTATCAAAAAGAATATAAAAGTTTGATTTTTAGTTAATAATTGATGAAAAATTAGTGAAAAAGTTAACAGCAACAAGCATAAAAAGTAGTAAAAATTTTTTTGTTTAAAATAATTTCTGTCAGAAAAAATCTTTATTAAATTAACATAAAACAAGGGAAGAAAAGCAAGATAAATAAATTTGAAATGATCTATTGTGCCTCTAAAGTCAAAATTTAAATTCTCAAATCTTTCTTTTCCTATAGTTTGAGGATAAAAAATATACTGTTCTAAAAAGGAAGATAAATTAATTCCTTGAATCTTTCCCAAAATTAATAATAATAAAATAAATAAAGTTGCGCTGAAAAAAGAATATTTTACCCAATTAAATTTTCTTTGAAGTATTGAGAAAAGGCTTAAAATTAATATCGCACATATAATTACATAGGAAGATGGCACCTGTTTTGACAAAAATGCAAATCCAAAAAATATAGGTAACAATATCCAATATAATTTTTTTTCACTTTTTATGGCTAAAATTAAACTATAAATTCCTAACAGGGAAAAAAAAGCTGAATGATGGTCCATAAAAGGAGTTCCGCTTGGAGGATACGCAAGCACAGAAAATAACAATGAATAAATGAAACTATAATAGATATTAAGTTTAAAATTTCTTAAAACTATATAAGTTGTTATGGTCAATGCAACATTGACCAAAGATGCATGTAAAACATAACTTTGCCAATTTATTCCGAACAAATAAAAAAAAACTGCTTGGAGATAGTCAATGAAGGGACCAGAAACTGCCCAATAATCTTTAAAAGGATATTCGCCCAATAAAATCCTAAAACCTGCATCAAAATGTGAAAAACTATCAAGGGGGAAAACCCCTCTATTGCCATAATACTGGTTAATTAATAAAGAAAATAAAAGAAGAAAAACAATAAATAAATTTTCTTTATTAAATAAAAAAATGGTCTTCATTAAATAAAAATGTGTTGATTATAAAGGATCAAAAAATTAATTAGCTAAATCTTTATCAATTTTGACCGCAGCTTCAAAAAGCTTTTTAACTGCTTTGATTGACAAATCGAAATTTGTTTTTTCATTTTTATCTAAAGGTAATTCAACTACCTTTTCTACTCCTTTATTACCAATAATAACTGGAACACCTGCATATAAATTTTTAACACCATATTCGCCATCTAAATAAGCTGCGCAAGGTAAAGTCTTTTTTAGATCTTTAATGTAAGATTCGGCCATTTCGACACCCGAGGCAGCGGGTGCATAAAATGCTGAACCCTTTTCTAAAAATTTAACTATTTCAGCGCCTCCTTTACGTGTTCTATCAATTATTAAATCTAATCTTTCTTTATTAATTTTATTCTCTTCAACAAGCTGTTTTAATGATTTTCCGTTTACACTTGTTTGATTAGGCATAGGTACCATTGTATCTCCATGACCGCCTAATACTAAAGTATTTATACTTTTAACAGGAACTCTAAGTTCTTGTGAAAGAAAATATTTAAATCTTGAAGAGTCTAAAATGCCCGCCATTCCTACAATTTTATTTGTTGGTAAACCCGAATACTTTTGTAGCGCAATAACAATAACATCTAAAGGATTTGTGATACAAATGACAAACGCATTAGGAGAATTTTTTTTTATTCCCTCAGCAACTTGTTTAATTATTTTTAAATTAGTTCCTAATAAATCATCTCTTGTCATGCCAGGTTTTCTTGGTATCCCAGCTGTAATAATAATTACATCAGAATTTTTAGTATCTTCATAATTATTAGTTCCTATAAGATTAATATTAAAACCATCTATAGAAGTTGACTGCGCTATGTCTAAAGCCTTTCCTTTTGCAACNCCCTCAACCACATCAAAAAGNACAACATCNGCAAGTTCTTTAATGCTTATAAGATGGGCTAATGTACCACCAATTTGGCCTGCTCCTATTAATGAAATTTTTTTTTTCATAAAATTTATTTCATTNTTGGCATTACAAACTCAGGATCAGATCTTAATCCTGAAGGCCATTTTGAAGTTATGNTTTTTAATTTTGTATAAAACCTAACTCCTTCTGGACCGTGCATATGTTGATCACCAAATAATGATCTTTTCCAGCCTCCAAAAGANTGATAGGCAACAGGTACAGGTATTGGGATATTAATTCCAACCATTCCAATTTTTATTTTGTTAGCAAAAGTTCTTCCTACATCGCCATCACGAGTATAGATACTTGTTCCGTTTCCAAACTCGTGTTCATTTACTAAATCTACAGCTGATTCAAAATCTTTGACTCTAACCACAGAAAGAACTGGACCAAAAATTTCTTCTTTATAAATTCTCATTTTTTTATCAACATTGTCAAAAAGGCACCCACCTATATAAAAACCTNTTTCATAACCTTGAANTTTTAT
Source organism: Pelagibacteraceae bacterium (assembly GCA_016764285.1). Classification (GTDB taxonomy): domain Bacteria; phylum Pseudomonadota; class Alphaproteobacteria; order Pelagibacterales; family Pelagibacteraceae; genus AG-414-E02. The sequence continues at coordinate 26,486 of JAESSC010000005.1, read as the reverse complement.
ANTTCTACCATCCACAACAAGTTTTGCNCCTTCCTGNANTCCAAGATCAACGTANCCTCTNACTTTTTCTAGGTGCTGCTTAGTCACAAGTGGTCCCATTTCTGAATTCTTATCTATTCCTGGTCCAACTTTAAGTGATTCGACTTTTTTAGCGAGCTTGGTTACAAGTTGATTTCCAATTTTACCTACCGCGACTGCAACTGATTGAGCCATACATCTTTCGCCAGCTGATCCATAAGCCGCACCCATTAAACCATTAACGGCCTGATCAAGATCACAGTCAGGCATAACAACACAGTGATTTTTTGCTCCACCTAAAGCTTGAACACGTTTTTCATTTTTTGCAGCATTTTCATATATATATTTTGCAATTGGTGTTGATCCTACAAAACTTATAGCAGCTACATCTTTATTTGTTAGTAAAGCATCGACCGCTTCCTTATCTCCNTTAACAACATTAAAAACTCCATCTGGTAATCCAGCTTCTTTAAACAGTTGAGCAAGCTTAATTGAACAAGAAGGGTCCTTTTCAGATGGTTTTAAGATAAATGTGTTTCCACATGCTATAGAAATTGGAAACATCCACATTGGAACCATTGCTGGAAAATTAAATGGAGTAATNCCTGCACATACTCCTAGNGGNTGTCTGATAGACCAACTATCAACATCGGTACCAACATTTTCNGCAAATTCCCCTTTAAGTAAATGCGGTATTCCACAAGCAAATTCAACAACTTCCAAACCTCTAGTTAGGGATCCTTTAGCGTCCTCATAAACTTTTCCGTGTTCTGAAACTATAAGCTTTGTTATCTCATCTAAATTTTTTTCTATTAATTCTTTAAATTTGAATATTATTCTTGCTCGNTGCGCAGGTGGTTTTCTACCCCAATCAGTAAATGCCTGTTTAGCTTTTTGAACTGCCAAATCTACATCAGCTTTAGAAGCTAAATTTACTTCAGATGTTTGTTCTCCGGTAGCTGGATTAAACACTTTGGATGTTTTTTTTGAAGAACCTTTAGCCGTTTTTCCATTTATAAAATGTTCTATTAAATTCATATTTATCCTAATTGATTTAATTAAGCTTCTAGCTTGTTGCAAGCATTTTTTTGATTGAGCCTATGGCCTTTGCTGGATTTAGTCCTTTTGGGCAGGAACTTGTACAGTTCATTATAGTATGACACCTATACAATTTAAGTTTGTCGGCTACCATTTTCAATCTTTCTTTTTTTTCCTCATCTCTACTATCCGAAATCCATCGNTAGGCCTGAAGTAAAACTGCAGGACCTAAATATTTTTCTTCATTCCACCAATAACTTGGGCAAGAGGTTGAACAGCATGCACACATGATACATTCGTATAATCCATCAAGTTTAGCTCTATTTTCTTTGGATTGATTAATTTCATTTTTTTCAGATTTAGATTTTTTTATTTTTAACCAGGGTTCGATTCCCTCGTATTGCCTGTAAAATGTGCTTAAATCTGCTACTAAATCTTTAACAACCTTTAAATGAGGAAGGGGATAAATACGAATATCACCATTGATGTCTTTGTGCGATTTTATACAAGAAAGTGTATTTACTCCATCAACATTCATGGCACAAGATCCACAAACTCCATGAGCACAAGATCTCCTAAAGGTAAGAGATGAGTCTATTTCATTTTTGATTTTAATTAAAATATCTAAAACTTTGTTTCCACATGCATCTATATCCACTTCGAATGTATCTTCTCTTGGATTATCATTTTTTTCTGGATCCCATCTGTAAACATGAACTATCTTCAAATTTGAAGAACCAGTTTTATCTTTAAAATATTGACCTTTTAAAATTTTAGAATTCTGTGGAAGGCTAAATTGTACCATTAATACACTCTTTCTTTCGGAGGAAACGTTTGAACATCATTAGTTAATGTTGATAAATTTACTGGTCGATAATTAATTTTAACTTCATTGCCATTGTGCCAACTTAAAGTGTGTTTCATATAATTTTCATCATCTCTTTTAGGGTAGTCTTCTCTAGCATGAGCTCCTCGACTTTCTTTTCGTTGATAAGCAGATTCCAGAGTCGTGATTGACTGTCGAATAAGATTATCAAATTCAAGGGTTTCCATTAGATCCGTATTAAAAATTAAAGATTTATCTTTAACAGATATAGACTCCATACCTTCATAGGGTTTTTTTATTTCATCAATGCCCTCTTTTAATATTTTTTCCGTTCTAAAAACTGCACATTTTGATTGCATTGTTTTTTGCATTGATAATCTAAGTTCAGATGTTTTATTTGATCCATTTCCGTTTCTTAATTTATCAAATCTATCNAGTAATTTATCTGTTTCACTTTTTGATATTTCTTCATGTGGGGAATTTGATTTAACTAATTCAGTTGCTCTTTTAGCGGCAGCTTTACCAAAAACCACAAGGTCAATTAATGAATTTGACCCCAACCTGTTTGCGCCGTGAACAGATACGCACGCTGTTTCACCTATAGCCATCAGNCCCGGAACTTTTTTCTCACCACCGTTTAAAGTTAGAACTTCAGCTTTATAATTCGTTGGNATACCGCCCATNTTATAGTGAACTGTAGGAACAACAGGTATTGGNTCTTTAGTTACATCNCGGTCTACAAAAGTTGCTACTGATTCTGAAATTCCAGGCAGTCGAGTTTCTATAATTTTGGGGTCAANATGCTCAATATGTAAATGGAGATGGTCCTTATTTTTTCCTANTCCCCTTCCCTGATTAATTTCTATGGCCATTGANCTGCTTACCACATCCCTTGATGCAAGATCTTTAGCGTTAGGAGCNTACTTCTCCATAAAACGTTCTCCCTTTGAATTTAATAAAAAACCACCTTCACCTCTAACTGCTTCCGAAATTAAGCAACCAATTCCATAAAGTCCGGTAGGATGAAATTGAACAAATTCCATATCTTGTAACGGAAGGCCTGCTCTTAAAACCATACCATTACCATCACCTGTACAAGTATGAGCTGCTGTAGCAGAATAGTAAATTTTACCGTAACCTCCAGTAGCCAAAATTGTAATGTGTGATCTAAATCGATGAATGGTTCCTTCATTCAAATTCCATGCAAGTACACCTTTACACTCACCATTTTTCATTAATAAATCTAAAGCAAAGTATTCAATAAAAAACTCTGTTTTATGTTTAAGCGCTTGACCATACAAAGTATGTAAAATTGCATGACCTGTTCTATCAGCGGCTGCACAAGTTCTTTGAACTGGTTCATTACCATAATTTTTTGTCATTCCTCCAAAAGCTCGTTGATATATCTTGCCATCATTAGTTCTGCTAAACGGAACNCCATAATGNTCAAGTTCTATGACAGCTTTTGGAGCCTCTTTACAAAGATATTCGATACAGTCTTGATCTCCAAGCCAATCTGATCCTTTTACTGTATCGTACATATGCCAACGCCAGTCATCTTCACCTGCNTTNCCTAAAGCAGCTGAAATTCCTCCTTGGGCCGCNGCCGTATGACTTCTTGTTGGAAAAACTTTTGAAATGCAGGCAGTTTTTAAACCTGACTCGCTTAATCCCACAGCAGCTCTTAAACCTGCTCCTCCGGCACCTACGACTAAAACATCGTACTCGTGATCTACTATTTTATATGTGCTCATTAAAATTTATATAATAACAGAATTATTGTTATTGATGGGATAATTATACTCAATAATAGTCCCAAAANATTTACGGCATTTTTGATTTTTTCATTTTGGATATAGTCTTCAACNATTTCACTTAATCCAATTTTTGCATGAAAAAAACCTGTTATAAGTAAAATTATAGTTAAGATTAAAAATAGTGGTTTGCTGAAAAAATTTATAACTGAATTATAATCACCTGTAGATAAAGTTATTAAAGAAAGCAAAAACCAAACAATAAGAGGTGCAACTATTAATGCGCTTGCTCTTTGCATTATCCATTTACGTGATGCTTTCATCTAAATTAATCCCCTTCCAATTAACCACAAGAAAACAGTCAGCAATAGAGANCTGANGATAACTATAACTCCTGAAATATTTNCTGTTTTTATTTCATAGCCGTAACCTAAGTCCCAAAAAAAATGTCTAATTCCACTTAATAAATGATAACTGATCGACCAAGTAAACCCGATTAAAATAAATTTTCCNATAAAACTTTTTAAAAAAACTGAAAAATATTCAAATAAATTTTCACCAATTCCTGCTGAAGAAATCCATGCAGAAATAAAAATGAGACCTAACAGGTTTAATATTCCAGTAATTCTATGAGTAATGGAAAGCAAAGATGATATTTGCCATCTGTAAATTTGAAGATGGGGTGATAACGGTTTTTTTGAATCGTTCATTACTTGTTTAGCTAATATATTTTTTAATCAAAACATTTGCAATTTGAACCGCATTAAGGGCCGCACCCTTTAGTAAATTGTCTGAAACAACCCACATATTTATAGAATTTTTTTGTGTCTGATCATCTCNTATTCTTGAAATATATGTTACAAANTCGCCACTTGATTCANCTGGAGTTATGTAACCTCCATNTTTAGTTTCATCTACAACTTTACATCCGGGAGCCTTTTCTAANCATTGTCTAATTTTTTTAGCATTAACTTCANATTNAAATTCAATATTCACTGACTCNGAGTGTCCAACAAATACTGGAACTCTAACNCATGTGGCGCTTAAAACTATATTNGGNTCTAAAATTTTTTTTGTTTCTACAGCCATTTTCCATTCTTCTTTTGTAGAACCATCTTCCATAAAAGAATCGATATGCGGTATAACGTTAAAAGCAATTTGTTTAGTAAAATTTTTTGAACTTACTTTTTGCTTATCTAAAACTAGTTTNCTTTGCTCTTCTAATTCAGTCATATGATTTTTACCAGCTCCCGATACTGACTGATAAGTTGAAACTACTACCCTTTTAATTTTAAATTGATCGTGTAAAGGTTTTAAGGCTAAAACTAATTGAATAGTTGAACAATTTGCATTTGCAATAATATTTTTATTTTTGTAAAGCTTTAAAGCTTCAGCATTTACTTCTGGAACCACTAAAGGAATTTCTTTATTCATTCTAAAATGTTTTGAATTGTCAATTACAATAGTTTTTTTTGCAGCAATAGGAGCCCATTTTTCTGCTATAACGCTTCCCGCAGAAAAAAAAGCTATTTTTACTTTTGCAAAATCAAAATCACTAAGTCCAACAACAGAATAAGTTTTGTTTTTAAAAGTAATTTTTTTTCCAACGCTTTTATCTGAAGCAATCAGATATAATTCACTAAATTCAAAATTTAGTTTTTCCAGAACTTCTAAAAGTTTTCTACCGACATTGCCTGTCGCGCCAACAATTGCTATATTCATATTAATTAAAGTATTACTATTGTTTTATGACCAATTCTAGACCAATGGCACGGCTAAAAATAATTTTTCTGACTATTCCTTGATAGTCCTTAATACTCAATTTTCCTTTAATTTTTATGATTTTTTTCTACAAATTTTTTGACTATCTCTCTCATTTCAAAAGCTTTTTCAAATATAATCATGTGACCACATTCTTTAAGCACTTGTAATTCAGAATTTTTAATTTTTTCAGCCATCTGTTTTCCTTTATCTAGTGGAACCATCTTGTCTTTGTCACCAAGTATACAAAGAGTAGGACAATTTACATTAGACGCAGCTCTCAACCCATTTTTATAATTATTGCACGCTCTAAGATCAACGGCTAAGCCTTCCTGAACTTGCCTTGGTGAATTAATAATTTTTTGAACTGGGTTTCCTCCAATAAACTTTTTTACTCCCTCGTAGCCCCATTTCATCATAAGTTCTACGGANTTCATNTCACCTCCGTTTGCATAATTAATCAGATCTGGGTTCACTGGTAATTCGTATGATCCCGCTATAAGACTTAAACTTTTAATTAATTTTGGAAAACGATAAGCAAATTCAAGTCCAGCTAAACAACCTTGTGAATGGCCAATATATGAAATTTCATTAATTTTTAATTTTTCCATCAATTTTTTAATCCACTCGGCTATTTCTTCAATAGATTTTATAGCAGGTCCTTCTGAGCTACCATGTCCAGGTAAATCAACAGATAAAATACTGTAGCCTTTTGAAGCAAGAAACTGCTCGTGTAATGACCAAACTATATGAGTAAGGCCACTACCNTGCATTAAAATAATTACTGGCTTTGTGATATCGAAATCTAATCCACCAGTTGATACAAAAACACTTTTTTGATCTACTTCGAAATTCAGCTCATCTCCTTGGCTTTTTTTCTTAATTCGAATTTTTTTATTTTTCCAGTGGATGTTTTTGGTAGTTCACCAAAAACTATTTTTTTTGGAATTTTAAATCCAGCCAATGTTTCTNTACAAAATTTTATTATTTCCTCTTCTGTTGCTTTTTTTTCTGGTGTTAATTCAACAAAGGCACATGGTATTTCTCCCCATTTTTCATCTGGTTTAGCAACCACTGCAGCAAGTGAAACGGAAGAATGTTTTGCTACTGTATTNTCGATCTCTATAGATGAAATATTTTCTCCGCCTGAAATGATAATATCTTTAGACCTATCTTTTATTTGAATATAACCATTNGGATGCGTAACCGCTAAATCACCTGAATGAAACCATCCACCTTTCATGGATTTTTCTGTTGCTTCTTTATCTTTGAAATATCCCTTCATTACAACATTTCCACGTATCATTATTTCTCCCATCGTTTTTCCATCTCTAGGAACTGACTGCATGGTTTCTGGATCCATTACTTCAACATCTTCTGTATTTGGGTAACGTACACCTTGACGGGCGTTNATTTCAGCTTTCTCATCTTCAGTTAAATTATCCCATTCCTTATTCCATGCGCACTGTAAAATATGTCCATAAGTTTCTGTTAGGCCGTAAACATGCATAACTTCAAAACCCAAGCTTTCCATTTTTTTAAAAATAATACTTGGCGGAGGAGCTGCTGCTGTCAAAACATATACCTTATNCTTCAACGGTTTCTGTTCATTCTTTGGAGCATTTACTATCATATTTAATATAATTGGTGCGCCACCGAAATGAGTTACCTTATGTTGGGTTATTAAGTTGAAAATTTCTTTAGCCCTAATATTCCTGATACATATTACTCGTGCATGAAGCATTGCGAGCGTCCACGGATAACACCAACCGTTACAATGAAACATAGGAACCGTATACAAAAAATTTAAACGATTAGGCATATTCCATGCCACTGCACTTCCAGTAGACATTAAATAAGCGCCTCTATGATGATAAACAACTCCTTTGGGATTNCCTGTTGTGCCAGATGTATAATTTAATGAAATTGCTTGCCATTCATCTTTTGGTTTTTTCCATATATAGTTAACGTCGCNTTCATTTAAAAAACTTTCATATTCAAATTGTCCAAAATTTCCTGCATCCTTTAAATCTGCTTGCTTGTCATCAATATCTATAATTAAAATTTTCTTGTCTAATCCTTCCATTGCTTTTTTTACAATATTATGAAATTGACAATCTACAATAAGTGCTTTGGTATCGGCATGCTTTAATATGTAACTTACTGTTTTAGAATCTAATCTTGTATTAATTGCATTAAGTACAGCACCTGTCATTGGGACGGAATAATGAGCTTCGAATAATTCTGGCGTATTAGGAGCCATAATCGACACAGTATCACCTAATTTAATTCCATGTTTTGTTAAAGCACTAGCAAACTTTATACAACGATCATAAGTTTGTTTCCAAGTNTACACTCTCTTTTTATAAATTATGGATTCATAATTTGGATAAATATCTTTTGTTCTTTCAAGAAAGCTTATTGGTGTTAATGGAATAAAATTCGCATTATTTTTTTCAAGATTTTTATCGTAATCATTCATATAAATTAACTAATTTTAGATTCTTTTATAATTTCTGCAATTAGCTCTTCTTTTTTGTGTCCCATTAAATGTATTCCTTTAACTCCTTTAATTTCACGAAAAATTTGAATTAATTCAAGACAAATTTTTTTACTTTCTTCTTTTTGATCTTTTGCCTGTTCTAATCTTTTTATAATCTCATCTGGAACGTCAACACCAAATAAATTATCATTCATCCATTTAGCACTTTTAGCTGAAGCAAAAGGCCCTAATCCTATTAGAAAATATGTTTTTTCTAATATCCCAACATCATCCAACACTTTCATATAATCAATTAACTTTTTTTTTTCAAAAATGTACTGNGTTTGAAAAAAATCAACTCCAATTTTAATTTTGTTTAAAATTTTTTTAGTATTAGGTTTTCCTTTTGAAGGAACTTCTGCTGCTCCAATAAATAGCTTTGGAGGAGGATCAATTATTCTTCCTGATGGAAATTGTTTATCCTTTCTCATCAGATTAGCTGTGGTAACTAGTGTTGCACTATTAATATCTTGTACAGGTTTTGTTTCCGGNTGGTCTCCAACTTTTGGATCATCGCCAGATAAACAAAGAATATTGTGTACGCCTAAGGCCGACGCTCCAACCAAATCACCTTGTAAAGCTAGACGATTGCGATCGCGAACCGTTAACTGTAATATTGGTTCAATATCATTTTGAGCAAGAATAATTGCCGCTGTTAGTGAAGACATATGCACTTTTGCTCCAGGACTATCAGTTACATTAACTGCATCTGCAACGCCCTTTAATGGCATTGTTTTTTTTAATAAAACTTCTTGATTTGAGGCATCAGGAGGAGTGGTTTCTGCAGTAAATACAAAAATTCCCTCAGATAATTTTTTGTGAAGTAAGCTTTGATATTCCATTTTAACTAAATTTAAAATCCATTATGTACTTACTTCCTGAAATTGCAGATTTATAATGGGTGTCTATTCTAGGTAATACTCGATTAAAGAAAAAATTTGCAGTTTCAATTTTGTCTTCAAAAAACTTTTTGTTGTTATTTATTTCTTTATAACTAACATTCAACACTTTTAACCAAGAATATGCTAGGGCCATTAAGCCTAGAATCTTGAGATAATCATTGCATGCTGCGCTAGCATCATCCTTAGAATTTTTTATGCTTTCCTTAATCCAATTTGTAAAATTTACTAGTATTCCTAAATAATTATTTAGTTTATCAGCAAATGGTTTTATTTTAGTCTCGGTTTTATTTTTTTTAATTTCTTCTTCAATAAACTTAATGTATCGGTCAATAACACTTCCATCTTTATTAATAAGTTTTCTAAAAACTAAATCTATAGATTGAGCTGAATTAGTTCCTTCATATATTGGTGTAATTCTATTATCTCGGTATAACTGCTCAATGCCTTGGTCTTTTGTATAGCCATAGCCTCCAAAAATTTGCATCGCGTCACTAGTAATTTCCATTCCCATATCTGTAAATAATGATTTTACAACAGGCGTCATCAAAGATACTAAATCTGAAGCTTCTTGTTTTATTTTATTATCGCTGTGGTGTAGACTAACCTCAATTTGTTGAGCTAACCAAAAACTTAAAGCTCTTTCTCCTTCAATGATCGACTTCATNCTTAATAATGATCTTCTAATATCAGCATGATCAATAATTAAATCTGCTCCATTTGCTGTCTTGCTGTTATTAGATTTGCCTTGCTTTCTCTCTTTTGAATAATTTAAGGCATTTTGATACGCAATTTCTGATATTCCCAAAGCTTGAATTCCTACAACAATTCTTTCTAAATTCATCATCGTGAACATTGAACTTAGTCCTTTGTTTTTTGACCCAATCATATAACCAATTGCTTCATCAAAATTTAAAACACATGTAGACGATCCCTTGATTCCCATTTTACTTTCAATAGAACCAGTTGAAACTCCATTTCTTGGACCTAAAGATCCATCTTCTTTAACTTGAACTTTTGGAACTAGAAATAAACTAATTCCCTTTGTTCCAGATGGAGCATCAGATGTTCTTGCAAGAACTAAATGAATAATATTTTCTGTAAGGTCATGGTCTCCTGAAGTAATGAATATTTTTTGACCACTCAATTTAAAACTTCCATCTGATTGTTCAGTAGCTTTTGTTTTGAGTAATCCTAAATCTGTTCCACAAACAGGTTCGGTCAGGCACATCGTGCCGCTCCATTTGCCCTCAACAATTTTAGGAAGGAATTTTTTTTTTATTGTATTGGCACCGTGATGAAGAATACAATTATAAGCGCCAATACTAAGTTCGCTATATAATTTAAAAGAAAGGCTAGCAGAGGATAACATTTCGTCAAAAAATGCGCTGATCGTCTTTGGNATGCCTTGTCCACCATATTCTGGATCACAGGATAATGAGGTCCATCCATCTTGAATAAATTTTTTATANGCTCCTTTATATCCTGGAGGCGTTATGACTACTCCATTTTCAAAAACACATGGCATATCATCTCCTGCTTTAGCTAAAGGCAAAATAAGATTTTCGGTAATTTTTGCTGCTTGTCCTAATATATCTTTTGCAAGATCGGAGTTAACTTCTTTGTATTTTTCGAGTTCATTATAATGCTTATTATCTCTTAACTTTTCAAAGAGAAACATCATGTCATCGATAGGAGCGTTATAGGTTACCATTTAATTTACCAGAGGCTTTCCAGTTGTNAGAGTATGTTTAATTCTTGCTTGAGTTTTTTTCATCTGAATTAATTGAATAAACGCCTCTAATTCTAATGCATAAAGGTCATCTTCGGACAACTCTTTCTCAATAGTTGTGTTTCCTCCACTTAATACAAAAGCTAATTTTTTTCCAACTTCCATTCCGTGTTCTAAAATTTTCTTTTCTTTAAAAAGATTTTCTAGAGTTTGAAACATTTTTTCTCTAACTTGGTTTCCTGATAGTTTGAAAATTGGTGTTTCAGGAGGCTTATAGTCACCTTTAATTTTGGCAATTAAATCTTGCGAAACTGNAAGTAANTTATTTCTGTTCATAATACTNTTATCTTTTNCTANTAAAAANTTAANTGGCATCGCTTCTACNGGNGANGTNGCNGTTTTAGCNTANCCNATAATATCAAATACNTTTTGTGGTGCAAAATCNGGATCTTTTTTCGCTTCTTCNGTTTGCATCCANCGCCATANCATTTCTTTNNNACCNCCNCCNGNAGGNATTAATCCNACTANNGTNTCTACNANNCCNNTNACAATATTNGTGTGAGCAANNACATAATCNCTNTGANCNANAATCTCNAATCCNCCTCCTAAAGNTAAACCNGAAGGNGCNGNAATAACNGGNTTNTNAGAATATTTNANNTGNTTNCAAGTCATNTGAAAATGATNAATAAATTTTTCTATNGCTTTCCAGTTNTTNTCTTTTNCAAATTCCATNANATAATTTAAATTTACNCCNNCNGAAAANTGCATNCNNTCATTNATNATNATTAAATTNTNATCAGNNGCTTTTTTTAANGCATCCATNGAATNATAATCNAACGTATTNGCTTTAGTATTAAATTCTACAATTTTATAAATTGAATAATCATAAATAAATGCTGATTTATTACTTGTAATATTCGCAATTTGTTTTACCTTTCCTAGAGTTTCTAAATCGGTATAGATTTGCCTTTTCCCATAAAAAGTATCAGATTTATTTTCATATAATCTTTTTATAAATTCATTCATTTTTAAATTTTTGTCTTTTTCTACAAAAAATTTTACTCCAAGTTCTTCAAGCATTTCAAATGGGCCTCTTGACCAACTAAAGCCTAGTCTCATTGCTTCATCAATATTGTTATAATCTTTTGTTACGCTGGGAATTAAAGAAGACGCATAAAGTATAATTTTTGAAACCACTGACCAAGTGTATTTTCCATATTTGTCATTTCTGGAAACTAAATCTTTTAAAGAAACATTTTCTTTAATATNGAATTNAATTTTTTTTGATGNTGNATATTCTCTAGTTTTTAAATNAATAACTTCTAAAACTTTTTTTCCNTCTTTNTTATTAATTCTACGAAANCCACCTTTACNTTTTCTTCCTGTATANCCATTTTTAATTAGATGTGTAATGAGTGGNATTTCTTTTGCCACTTCATGAAAAACATCTGAGGTAGGNAANTCTTTTAAAAAACTTTTTAAAACATCCGCCATTAAATCTATNCCGATTAAATCATATAGACCAAAAGCTCCTATTTTTGGTAATCCCATTGGTCTGCCATAGAGTGCATCTGACTCATCTACACTTAATTCCATTTTGATAGCTTCGGTCATTGCTACTTGAATTGCATAAACGCCAACTCTATTNCCTAAAAAACCTGGTGTATCTTTACAGANAATAACTTGCTTGCCTAAATTTTCTTCACAAAAATTTTTTAAAAAATTTATTTTATCTAAATCATTAAAACTTTCTTTAACGATCTCTAANANACCCATATATCTAACGGGGTTAAAAAAGTGAGTTATACAAAAATCTTTTTTGTCTTCATNAGACATTTTTGATGATAAAACTTTTAATGGAATGGTAGATGTATTTGATGAAATAATTGAGCCTTTTTTTCTCTCTTTTAGTATCTTTTCATAAAGATTGAGTTTTATATCAATTCTTTCTACNACAGCTTCGACTATCCAGTCGGCTTTTCTTACAGCATCTAAATTCTGATCTATGGTTCCTATTTTAATTTCATCAATTTTGCTTTTATCTATTAATAAAGGAGGTTTGGATTCGTAAATTCTTTTTTTAGCTTTTTNACAAATTTCTGTTTTTAAGTCCAATAATGTAACAGGAATATTTGCATTGCATAATTGTGCCGCAATACCAATTCCCATTGTTCCCGACCCAATTACTACAACATGATTAATTTTCATTGGGATAAATTATAAAAATTTTATTATTATTGCAATTTTGAGACTATCGCATTGCCCATTTGTGAAGTGGACACTTCTTTTTTACCTTTAGATANAATATCTTTAGTTCTTAANCCATCATCAAGNACNTTTTGTANAGCTTGATCTAAGTTGTCTGCTTCTTTCTCTAAATCCAAAGAATATCTAAGAGCCATAGNGAAGCTAAGAATAGCTGCAATTGGATTAGCTATTCCTTTTCCGGCAATATCAGGAGCTGAACCATGAACAGGTTCGTACATAGATCTCATCTTGCCATTTTTATTTTTTGCACCCAAAGATGCTGAAGGCAATAAACCTAATGATCCTGTTAGCATAGCAGCCTCATCAGATAACATATCTCCAAATAAATTGTCCGTTACNATTACATCAAATTGCTTTGGGTTTCTTAGTAGTTGCATTGCACAATTATCTGCAAGCATATGATTCAANTCGATATTAGGGTACTCANTATCTTTAAGCTTCTGAACTTCCTCTCTCCAAAGAACTCCAGCCTCCATAACATTTGATTTNTCNCATGAAGTAACTTTTTTATTTCTTTTTTGNGCAAGCTCGAAAGCTACTTTAGCTACTCTAATTATTTCGTTAGTNGTATATGTGTGNGTATTGATACCTTTTCGNTGTCCGTTTTCGATGGGTTTTATTCCTCTTGGTTCGCCAAAATATATACCACCAGTAAGTTCTCTAACGATCATAATATCTAAACCTGAAACAATTTCAGGTTTTAAACTGGAAGCTTCAACTAATTGTTTGAAACAAATTGCCGGTCTAAGATTTGCAAATAACTTTAATTCTTTTCTTAATTTTAATAATCCTCTTTCAGGTTTTTTTGAAAATTCTAATTTATCCCACCTTGGACCTCCAACAGCTCCCAAAATTACAACTTCAGATTCTAATGCTTTATAAAATACTTCATCTGTAATTGGATTTTTATGTTTTTCATACGACGCACCACCTACTAAATCTTCGTCAACTTCAAAATCTAAAGATTTTTTCGAGTTAANCCATTGTATGACTTTTTTAACTTCAGCAACAACTTCCGGCCCAATCCCGTCTCCTGGCAACAATAAAATTCTTCGCTTTTTAACTTTTATCATATTAATTAGTCCAAGGTTTAGTTTTTTTAAGATTTTCTTCATAAGAAGATATTTTTTCTGATTTTTCTAAAGAAAGTGAAATATCATCTAAACCATTTAACAAACATTCTTTTTTAAAAGGATCGATTTTAAAATTAATTATTTTATTTCCAAATTTGATTTCCTGTTTAGTTAGATTTATTTCTACTATTTCTTTTCTTTTTGAATATTCAACTATTTCTTCTAAATTATTTTGACTTAAAACTATTGGCAACATGCTATTTTTAAAACAATTATTATAAAAAATATCGGCAAAACTTGGACCTATAATACATTTAATTCCAAAATCTAATAATGCCCATGGTGCATGTTCTCTTGATGAACCGCACCCAAAATTTTTCCCCGTTAGCAAGATAGATGACTTGTTGTAAGGTTCCTTGTTTAAAACAAAATTATCTATTTTTTTTCCTTGCTCATCATAACGCATTTCAAAAAATAAACTTTTCCCAAGTCCACTTCTTTTTAAAGTTTTTAGAAATTGCTTTGGAATAATCATATCTGTATCAACATTTATCATTGGTAAATTCGCAGGCACCCCTTTTAAAATATTAAACTTTTCCATTTTANTTTTGAAACTTTCTTACATCTGTCAAATGTCCATCAATTGCTGCAGCGGCAGCCATAGCCGGACTTACAAGATGAGTTCTTCCTCCACGACCTTGACGTCCTTCAAAATTTCTGTTTGANGTAGATGCACATCTTTCTTTAGGATTNAGCTTATCTGCATTCATAGCCAAACACATNGAACAACCCGGTTCTCTCCACTCGAATCCAGCATCTTTAAATACTTTGTCTATTTCTTCTTTTTCTGCTTGTTGTTTTACAAGGCCNGAACCTGGNACAACCATAGCATTTACATGTTGAGCAATTGTCCTTCCTTTTATAATTTTGGCCGCATCCCTTAAATCTCCAATTCTTCCATTAGTACAACTTCCAATAAAAATTCTATCAATTTTAATATCGGTCATTTTTGTATTCGGTTTAAGTCCCATATAATTTAAAGAGCGATTCATTGATGCTTTTCTGTCTTCATCCTGTTCTTTNTCCGGATCAGGAACANCGCCAGTAANAGTTACAACATCTTGNGGNGAAGTGCCCCATGTTACCATTGGGCTAATATCATCACCTTTAATTTCNANTTCTTTATCAAATTTAGCCTCGTGGATCTGATTTAAGACCANACCAANATTCAATTGCNTTATCCCAATTTGTTCCTTTAGGAGACNTNGGTTTATCTTTTAAATATTGAAAAGTTTTTTCGTCAGGTGCAATTAATCCTGCNCGNGCNCCNGCNTCTATNGACATATTNCANATTGTCATNCGNTGTTCNANATTCAAANTNTCNATTACAGATCCNGCATANTCAATCACAGATCCAGCTCCACCTGCGGTACCTATCTTTCCTATTGCTTGCAAAATTACATCTTTAGCAGTAACGCCATTTGGTAACTTGCCTATTACTTTTATACAAAGATTTTTTGATTTTTTTTGAATTAAAGTTTGGGTAGCTAAAACATGCTCGACTTCTGAAGTTCCTATGCCAAAAGCTAATGCTCCAAAAGCTCCATGTGTTGCGGTATGACTATCACCGCAAACTATTACCGTGCCTGGTTGAGTAAATCCCTGTTCAGGTCCAATGATGTGAACAATTCCTTGTCTTTTGTCTTTCATATCAAAAATTTCTATACCAAATTCTTTACAATTTTTTTCAAGCTCTTCAATTTGAGCTTTCGATTCTTGATCTTCTATGCCTTTTGATCGATCAGTTGTAGGCACATTATGATCTGCAACTGCTAAAGCAAGATTTGGCCTCCTGACTTTTCGTTTTGACAATCTTAAGCCTTCAAAGGCTTGGGGGCTTGTAACTTCATGTATTAAATGTCTATCAACATATAATAATGTTGTTCCATCATTTTGTTGATGAACTATGTGTTCATTCCATATTTTGTCGTAAAGTGTTTGGGGCATTGATAGAAAAAAATTATTTTTTCTTTTTTTTTAACTCTTCTTTTTTTGTATCTGGTTTAGATATTGCCTTTTGAGGCTCTTCTTTCTTTGGCTCAGTTGCTGGTTTAGTCTCCTTTTTCTCAGTTTCAGTTACTTTTATTTTTTCTTGTTCTTGTGATTGATTTTCACTAACTTGTCCGGAAACACCTATACCAATTTTTTTCTTAATTTTTTCTGCAATTCTTGCTGACTTACCTTTTCTATCTCGAAGATAATATAACTTGGCTCTTTTAACTTTTCCTGATCTTATAACTTTTTATTGAGCCAACAATCGGACTATATAAAGCAAATGTTCTTTCTACGCCTTCGCCAAATGAAATTTTACGGACTGTAAATGATGAATTGATGTTACGGTTCTTTTTCGCAATACAAACTCCCTCAAAATACTGAATCCTTTCACGTTTTCCTTCAACAATTCTTACGCCAACTTTAATTGTATCACCTGCAGAAAATTCAGGAATTTTATTTTTTGCCAAAATTCTTTTAACACTTTCCCTGTTTATGTCTTCGATATTTTTCATTTATTTTTATTATATTTTTCCCATAAATCTGAACGTCGACGTCGTGTTATATCCTCTGATCGAGCTAGACGCCAGTCCTTAATTTTCTCATGATCTCCAGTTAATAGTACAGATGGAATTTCTTTTCCCTCCCATTTTTGAGGTTTTGTATATTGTGGATATTCAAGAAGATTTTTTTCAAATGTCTCCTCACTTAATGAATTAGGATTTCCAAGCACACCTGGAAGTAATCTAACAACAGTATCGATAATTACAAAGGCACCTATTTCACCTCCTGATAGAATTAAATCACCAATGCTAACTTCTTCTATATTTCTTGTTTCAAGTATTCTTTGGTCTACTCCTTCAAAGTGACCGCAGATAATATTTATATTTTTATCCAAAATTTTTTTTGCATAAATATGATCAAATTTTTTACCTTTAGGTGATAGATAAATTACTGGTTCTTTATTGTTAATAATATTTTTATCTAAAGAATTTGCGAGAACGTCAGCTTTCATAACCATTCCACTACCACCACCAAAAGGTGTGTCGTCAACAGTTTTGTGTTTATCCGTGGCATAATCTCTAATGTTAACCACTTCCAATGACCATATTTTCTTCTCTAGTGCTTTCTTATAAAGACCACTAGCCAAAGGCCCTGGAAACATTTCAGGATACAAAGTGAATACTCTTACTTTCCACATTTATTTTTTCTTAGGCTCTTCTTTCTTGGGTTCTGTTTTTGGAGCCGTATCCTTTTTTGGAACGTATGCAGCTGGTTTATCACTTTCTGCTTTATCTTTTTTTCTATCCTTTTTTGGAATTGCTTTAAGTGGATTGTTTCCTTTGGGTGGCATAGGAAAAACTTCGGCTTCTCCTAATATTCTAGAAACTCTTAATGTTGGTTTAGCACCTTTGCTTATCCAATGTTTTATTCTATCGACCTCTAAATTAACTCTTTCTTTTTTTGTTTTTGGTAATAGTGGATTAAAAAAACCTACTTTTTCAATAAATCTTCCATCTCGTGGAAATCTACTGTCTGCAACTACAATTTTGTAAACAGGCCTTTTTTTCGCACCACCCATTGATAATCTAATTTTAAGCATATTATTTGTCCTCCATTATTACGGGACCTGAGACAGGATCAGTCACCCCTAATTCTGGAGAAATTTCATCAAGCAAAGGTCTAACAGTATCTAATCCTGCAATCATTTTATCTCTTGCTTTTGCAATTGACTGCTCGTCTTTCCACTCTCCAATGGTACACATATTATTAGGACCAGTTTGAATTAGCTTCATTGAAATCAAACCGTCTGTTCCTTTCATATTATCAAAAAATTCTTTGAATTTTTTCATTAACTCGTCTTTTTTACCTTCCTTAACTTTACTTCTAACAACGTTCATAAATNTNGNCATTNTTNTTTCCTTTCTTTTATTTTAGTTGGTTAAAAATTTCTGGCGGCATTCCACCTTTAGGATNACCTTTAGACATTTTTTTCATCATATTGGTCATCATTTTAAATTGCTTTAGCAATTTATTTATAGTGGCCGAATCTGCGCCTGATCCACTAGAAATTCTTTTTTTTCTTGAACCGTCAATAATTTTTGGATTCAATCTTTCTTCTTTTGTCATTGATAAGATAATCGCTTCATTNATNTTAATTANATTTTCATCAANATTTGNATTATCCATCTGTTTTTTTATTTTAGACACTCCNGGNAACATTGATAGAACTCCTTCCATCCCACCCATTTTTTTCATTTGTCTCAATTGACCTAAATAATCTTCCATAGAAAAAGTTCCNGCTTTTAAGTTCTCTTCAGTTTTTTTAATANTTTCTTGATCAAGATCTTGAGAAGCTTTTTCAACAAGAGAAACAACATCTCCCATACCTAAAATTCTATTAGCTATTCTGTCTGGATGAAAAACATCTAATTGTTCAATTTTTTCTCCTGTGCCCATAAATTTGATAGGAGTATTCGTTGCGAACTTCATACTTAGCGCGGCACCACCTCTTCCGTCACCATCCACTCTAGTTAAAATAATACTAGTCAAATCTACTGTTTTTTTAAATTCTTGAGCAACATTTACAGCAACTTGTCCAGTAAGGGAATCTGCAACCAAAATTGTTTCCGTTGGATTTGCCATAGATTTAATTTCTTTAATTTCGTTCATCATAGAAAGATCAATTTGNGTTCTTCCTGCGGTATCAAAAATTATTGCATCAACCCCACTTAAAGAAGCAGCATTTAGAGCTCGCTTAACAATATCAAGTGGCAATTGATCTTTAACTATAGGTAATGTTTGTATTGAATTCTTTTCCCCTAATATATTTAACTGTTCTTGTGCAGCAGGTCTATAAACATCCAAACTAACCATTAAGGATTTTTTTTTATTATTTTGTTCTAAATATTTTGCAAGTTTTGCTGCTGTTGTTGTTTTTCCAGATCCCTGCAAACCAACCAACATTAAACAAACTGGAGGAACTGCATTTAGATTTAATTCGGATTGAGTGTCCCCTAGAATTTTTACAATCTCATCAAAAACAACTTTGACTATCATTTGACCAGGTGTTGTTGATCTAATAATTTCTTGGCCAATCGCCTTAGGTTTTATATTTTTTATTAATTCCTTTGCAACAGGTAAGGCAACATCTGCTTCTAACAGAGCTTGACGTATCTTNCGCAAACCTTCTTCAACTTGAGCTTCATTAAGTGAAGGTGCTTTTTTTAAAGAACTAAAAATTTCTTCAAATTTACTTGTTAAATTTTCAAACATAATTCATTTATTCCAACAAAAAACGCACTAGTGGGCGAACCCTCGCTGACTAGTGTCGATCCCTTTGTTTCCAAAGGCACCGCAAAAACTTCCTTTTGCGNGAATAGCTGGCAAGCTACATATTGAGGTTCAAAAAGTCAATAAATAAAGATAAAACTGAAACTATGAATAAATTAGATGCTTATAAAATGGACGGTTTAGGTAATGACTTTATAATATTCGATAAAAGAAAAAAGTCTATTTCTCTAACAAAAGACCAGATCATAAAAATTTCAAGTAGAAGTAATATTGGATGTGACCAAGTTATTTTTATTGATAAGGATGAAACTAGTGATGTTTCCTTAACATTTTATAACTCAGATGGTGGAGAAATTTCTGCCTGCGGCAACGGTAGTAGATGTACCGCTTATTTATTGATGAAAGAAAATAACAATAAAAAAATATCATTGAGAACTAAAGTTGGTATTTTACAGGCTGAACTGGATGATAAAAATTTAGTACGTATAAATATGGGTCAACCAAACTTTAAATGGAGGAAAATACCTTTATCAAAAGAAATGGATAATAAAAATTTAAAGATAAAAATTAACAGTACGGACGGCAAAGAAATTGAAGGTGGTTTTTCATTAAGTGTTGGTAACCCTCATATCGTTTTCTTTGTAGAAGATTTTAATAAATTTAATTTAAAAGAGATTGGTCCTAAAATAGAAAATCACAATTATTTTCCTGAAAGATGTAATGTNACGTTAGCAAGTATTAAAAATAAAAAACATGTGAAGGTAAAGGTTTGGGAGCGTGGTGCAGGCCTAACTAAAGCTTGTGGAACGGCTGCGTGTGCTACAGCAGTGTCGGGTGCTGTTTTAAAATTAAATGAAAGATATGTAGACATAGAGTTTCAAGAAGGGTTGTTGAATATTGATTGGAACGCAGATAACAATATTTANATGACAGGTAAGATTTCTGAAGTAAAAAAAATTACAGTTAGTATTTANTTATGAGTATTTTTGATAAGTTTAAACTAGGTTTAAGCAAAAGTTCAAAGAANTTNTCNTCNGGNTTAAATGATNTAATTTTTAAGAAAAAAATTGACGAAAATATGCTTAATGAATTAGAGGATTTTTTAATCCAGTCTGATGTTGGTGTCGAATCTGCAAAAGAGTTAAGAGAGAAATTTGCTAATACAAAAGTAAACTCAAAAACCGTTGAAAAAGATGAAATTTTTAAAATCTTTTCAAATTATGTATATGAAATATTAAAACCTCTTGAAAAGAATTTAGAAAACATAAATAAAAATAAGCCAAGCGTAATTTTAATTGCTGGTGTTAATGGTGTAGGAAAAACTACTACCATAGGAAAATTAGGTAAAATTTTAGGGCAAAATAACAAAAAGATAGTTTTGGGTGCCGCAGATACTTTTAGAGCTGCTGCGGTAAGTCAATTGGAAGTTTGGGCAAAAAGAATTAATGCGGATATTATTAAATCAGATGANGGAGCTGATCCAGCTTCAGTAGCCTATAAGGCTTTGGATCATGCAAAAAAGAATAATTTTGACTATCTTCTTATCGATACAGCAGGAAGACTACAAAACAAAAAAAATTTAATGGATGAGTTTAAAAAAATAACAAAAGTTCTAAAAAAAATAGACTCAAACGCTCCTCATGAAACTTTTCTTATATTAGACGCAACTACTGGTCAAAGTGCAATTAGCCAGGTCGAGGAATTTAAAAAAATATCACCAATCACTGGAATAATTATGACAAAATTAGATGGTACTGCAAAAGGTGGAATTTTATTAGCAATAGGCAAAAAATTTAAGTTGCCAATTATAGCTTTGTGCATGGGAGAAAAAGAAGATGATCTTCAAACATTTAATTCTGAATATTTCTCAAATGCATTAATGCAATTTTAAAAACTAAATGAAAAAAATATTTAATTTTGCTCTTTACGATTTTGCGAATTCAGCTTTTACAACAATTATTATNACTTTTATTTTTGCAACATATTTTGCAACACAAATAGCTCCTAATCCAGTATTAGGACAAACTTACTGGGGGTGGACAATAGGCATAACGGGTTTTTTCATAGCAATAATTGGACCTATCGCAGGATCATTTGCAGATAAAAAAAATAGAATTGTATTTTTTATTAGATGCTTCTCTTTATTATGCATTTCGTTTACCGCACTTTTGTGGTTTTCAAAACCATCTCAATCATATCTTTTATATACTTTGGTAATAGTTGGTATTGCAAATTTTTTTTATGAACTAAGTCTGATTTTTTACAACTCCTTACTAAAAGATATTTCGACAAGTAAAAACTTGGGTAAATCTTCAGGTTTTGGTTTTGCTTTAGGATATATAGGTGGAATTGTAATATTACTAATAAGCATCAAATTATTTATTGATACTGATAGTTTGCCTTTCGGATTAACTAAAGAAGAGTCTCAAAATATAAGAGCTATNGCTTTATTGGTAAGTATTTGGTTTTTACTATTTTCCATTCCATTTTTATTTTTTGTAATAAAAGAAACCAAAAAAAAAATAACTAAGAGTGTCTCATCTAACTTTATGGATCTTAAGAAATTAGTTTGGAACAGAAGATTTAGCGTGTTNGGNAAATTTTTGATCGCTAGGATGCTTTATGCAGATGGNTTGAATGCAATTATTGTGATGGGAGGAATATTTGCAGTAGGTGTATTCAATCTTGAGATAAAAGAACTTTTAAAACTTTCTGTACTTATGAATGTAACAGCGTTTATTGGCGCATTTATGGGTGGTGTGGCTAATGATAGATTCGGATCTAAAATTGTTATTATTTTTTCTTTAGTTGGATTAATATTTTCATCAATTGCTATTCTGTTTATTTATTCAAAATCGGCATTTTTTTTTCTAGCTGCAATTAATGGTTTGTTTATAGGNCCNGTGCAGTCCGCAAGTCGTGTAGTGATAACGTCTTTATTAAATAAAAGTAATCAGGGTAAAGGATTTGGTTTGTTTGCTACNTCTGGCAAATTAACATCTTTCTTAGGTCCTTTATTAGTAAGTACAGTTACTTTTTTGACAAATAGTCAAAGAATAGGATTTTCTGCTGCTATTATATTGTTGTTAGCAGGATTGATTATTTTACTAAATATTAAAAAAATTAGTTAATAAGATTTNCTGAAATTAAAGGTTTNTAGAATGAACATTTATAAGTGGNATTTANGTCCTGATAACTACAGTCCTTCAGTAAGGAAGAAACAAANAATTTATAATTATTATCTGTAGGAAGTTTTTCAAGCTTATTATTTTTTAAATTAAATTTAAAATTAGATCTGATTGATTTTATTCCACTAATCATAATTAAAGTTTCATTGTCACTTAGTAAATAATAAGCGTAATCTTCAGGGAAAACTGGCAGATCATAACTTGAACCTAACTCTTTAACTTTTTTTGGAAACCAATCGTANGTAATAACTGGACTCATTTTTCCAGTATCGTTATATAAAATATATAAATCTTGAGGATAATCTATTATNTAGTTAAATTCCTNACCTTTTGCTAAAACTGCCTTTTCTCTAGTTCTAAAATATAGTGTAAATCTATCGTCGTGTGAAAGCATTTTGCCAATATTAAAAATCTCTTCGAAATCTTGTTTGACAGGNGANATTTCNTTTGAATTGCCTTCAATATTAAAAAACAAGAAAAAGAATATAAAATNTATAAATAATTTTTTCACACCACAGTTGTAATTTTTAACTGTGTGATTTGGTTGTTTAAATTATGACTTAATTTAAGCTTTGAATAAATTTTTTNANAACAGATAAAAGNTTTTCATCATAATCCANCATATGATCGCCATATTCTTGAAAATAAAAAAATTTNGGTTCATTGGCAAGTTCNTACATTTTTTTTCCCATAGCAAAGGGTACTATCGTGTCTATTTTACCGTGTATAACTAATATAGGAACAGAAACTTTTTTGATCTTCTTATAACTTTCAAATTTGTCCTTAAGTAAAAAACGAACTGGAAATAGAGGATAGTGTTTTTTTCCCATATTTACCATTGAGGTATAGGGGGATTCTAAAATAACACCTGCATAGTTTTTGTTTTGCGCAACTTCAACTGCAACTCCCGTACCCAATGATTCTCCGTAAAGAATTATATTTTCCTCTGTTACACCCTTTAAGTTAAGCCATTTAATCGCACTTTTGGCATCTCTATACAAACCAATTTCACTTGGCTTTCCCTCATTTCCGTTAAAACCTCTCCAAGCAATTATAAGAAAATTTACGTTTAAATCTTTAAAATGATTGAGCTTATAAGTTCTATTTTCTAAAGATCCTGCGTTTCCATGAAAAAATAATATAGTTTTAAATTTTTCTATGTTTTTATTATAAAACCAAGCCGTAAGATCGATATTGTCTTCGGTGGTTATTTTTACTTTTTCAATTTCAGAAGGTTCATTTATAGCTTGATCTTTAAGATGATCATCTATGGAAGGGTGATATAAAAAATTTCTTTGAAAAAAAAACATTACGGCCAACAATAAGACGTAAAAGGATACTAAGGTTAATATAATGGTAGTGAAATAATTCATGATATTAACAAAAAAATCATTTTTCTATTTTCAAAATTTAACTTATCATATACTTTTGATAAATCATGAAAAAAGAATTCACAATAAACGATATATTAAACGCCGTAGATAATATTTCTAAAATAGAAAGAAAAAAAGTTAAGGCCATAGAAACAAAAAACGATTCTACNGATAAANATGATNTTTTAACTCTAAACAAACAAGTAAAATCNAATAAAAGCAAGATCCTTGTTCTTNATCAAATGATTGAATAGAATATNAAAACTTTTAATTAGGAAAATTAAATGATTATACAGTGTGGAAATTGCTCTAGAAAATTTTCTGTAAAAGATGAAGATATTCCTAAAGAAGGAAGAATGGTGCAATGTAGCAATTGCTCACAAAAATGGTTTCAAGCTCCTATAAAAATTCAAAGTTCTATTAAATCAGATATAGATGAAAACGTTTCTAAAACGCAATTCGAAGCTTCAGATGGTAGAACTTACAAGTTTATGGGTAGTCAGTGGGCAGAGCTACTAAGATCTGGCAAAACTGGTTTGGTGGCAAAAAGAACGATTGCTGCAGAACTAAATAGGCTAGCTGGAATAGCTAAACCAAAAAAAAGTCGGAAAAGAGTGAAAAAAACTGAAGAAGTGGAAATTGAAAGCATCTCAAAAATAATAGATCCATCATCTGAACAAATTGATAGCGATGATCAACAAAAAAAAGGTTTGGGGTTTTTTGGTTATATCATTCTACTAACAATCATTACGCTTTCTATTATAGGAATTTTAAAAACCTTCCAAAACGAGTTGATAATGTATTTTCCAGAAACAGAGTATATTTTTGATAAAGGAGAGAATATTTTTGAATCGATGGGTTACCTTATTACAGTGATTAAAGATTTAATAAAATCTTATTAGTTGTCTATCTTTGATTATTTCTTAATTGATTTCAGAGAATCATAAATCAAAAGACACAAGCAGAATATAACTATAATCCAAAAGGGAATGCCTTTATAAAATCCAGCCAGACCTGTGCTTATACTCCAAGCTAAACCAAAGAGAAATATCCCAACAAATGCGATGCCTAAAAAAATTGTAAACTTTTCACTAAATTTCATAATTCATACTCAATCATTTTTTAATTTTACTTGTCAACCAACTAGCATTCCTAAATAATCTCTCGTCATCATAAAGAGACGAAACTAATTGCACACCAATTGGAAGACCATTTTTCCCCTGGAGCAAAGGTAAGCTAATGCTGGGCATTCCACAATAAGTCCAGATAGTAGAAAATATAGGATTACCTGTAGACTTTAAACCCTTGGGTGCTTCTCCATTTGCTGAGGGAGTTAAAATTGCATCATAGTCATGAAAAAATTGATTGAAGTAGACGTTTGCTACATCTATCTTTGAAAGAGCATCCTTATATTCCACAGAAGTATATTTCATCCCTCTCTCTATAGCCTCGATTATTTTATCACTTAATTTATTTTTTGAATTTTTGTACTCCTTTGAAAAAGATTGGGCCATATCTGACTCCATAATTATTTTATGCCATTTTGGAATGTTAGCAAAACCTTCTGGCAATTCCATTTCATCTACTTTTCCTTTAAGTTCATCTTTTATTTCTTCAAAACCTTCTTTGGCATCTTCTTCAAGTTCACTCATAAAAGGCAACTTTATATAGGCTAATATAGGTTCAGCGGGTGGTTTTTGTTTACTTGCAGCTAATAATTTTGGCTTCGGATTTAATGAAGTATCAGGATCTTGTTTATCGTAACCGATAAGTTGCTCACTAATTAATGCTGCATCTTCTATTGAATTGGAAAAAACACCAACTTGATCCAATGCACGAGAAACTTGTAAAACTAAATGTCGGGAAATGTATCCTTTGGAAGGCTTATAACCTACAACACCACAATATGATGCCGGCCTAATAACTGATCCATTAGTCTGACTTCCAACCGCAAGTGGAACCATGTGTGATGCTACAGCTGCGGCAGAACCACTGGAAGATCCTCCAGGCGTTCTTGTTGGATCGTGGGGATTTTTGGTTTTTCCAGGAGAATAATATGCTAATTCTGCGGTTACGGTTTTTCCCATTATTATGGCCCCTGCCTGCCTTAATTTCGATACAACAGTACAATCATTCCAACTTGGATTTTCTTTGTGAATTTCAGTACCATCTGTAGTCGGCATATTCTCTGTATCAAAAATATCTTTAATTCCAACAGGAATACCATGAAGATCTCCATGTTTACCGGACTGATGTAGTTCATCTAGTTTTTTTGCTTGGTTAAGTACAAGCTCTTGATCAAAAAATTCCCAAGCTTCTACTTCTTTTTCTTTTTTTTTTATTTGTTCTATATAACTTTTAACAAGTTCTTCTGATGTAATTTCTCCCTTTTTAAGGGATTGAACCATTTCTACTGCAGAAAGTTTAAGTGAAGACATTAAGATTTATTTTCCAATACCAAAGAAATAGTCTGGTAAAAATAATGCTATTCCAGGATAATTATACATAAGCACCATAGTAAATATTACTATGAACAAATAGGGCATTATGCTTTTAAATATTTCTATTAACTCAATTGCATCACCTACAACTCCTTTTAAATAATAAGCAGCCATAGCCATGGGGGGTGTTAAAAATGAAGTTTGAAGATTCAAAGCCACCAACATAG
>JAESSC010000040.1 GCA_016764285.1 Pelagibacteraceae bacterium | reverse complement strand
CAATCATTTCAAGCTCGGACTCTGATATGGTTAAATCTGATTCAAAATCTCCAAGATTTTTTTTTTGTAATATAAAGTAGAGAAGTTCTAGTATATCATTTTTTAGNNTAGCTGCATCAAGNCCTTCATCTATCATTTGTTTTAGAGANTCGATAGATTGTTTTTGATNTCCATCAAATATAAATTTTAACAGTTCTAATATTTTTGATCGATCGGCTACTCCCAACATTTTTCTCACTGTAGCCTCATCTACTTCTTTTTCGCTAACATGTTGGTTAACTAGCGCTCGATCAAGCAGTGAAATTGCATCTCTAACACTACCAGTAGATGCTTTTGCGATTAGTTTAATAGCAGAGTCTGATATTTTACCATTTTCAATTCTTGAAATTTTCNTAAGATGATCAAATAAAACTTTAATGCTTNCCCTATGTAAATGGAAAGTTTGGCAGCGACTTGCGATGGTTAGTGGAATTTTTTTTGGTTCGGTAGTACAAAAAATAAATTTTANCTGATCAGGGGGTTCTTCTAGAGTTTTCAACAAAGCATTCCAAGCTGACCGGCTAAGCATGTGACACTCGTCAATTATATATATTTTATATTTTGCAGTTGTTGGTTTATATCTAGCTGCATCTATTATCTGCCTAACATCATCCACACCCGTACGACTTGCGGCATCACATTCGGTAACATCCAAATGCTTATCATTGGTAATCTCTTCACAATGACAAATTTCTCCGGTTTNGCATTTTACACCTTCAAGAAAATTNCCCGTACATGTTAANGATTTCGAAATGATTCTAGCTGTAGAAGTTTTTCCNGTTCCTCTTTCTCCAGTNAACATAAATGCTTGTGCGATTCGATTAGATTTGATTGAATTGACTAAGGTTTCCACCATTANATCTTGACCAATTAATTCTTTAAAATTTTTTGGTCTATATTTTAGTGCCAAAATTTTATATTTAGTTTTTTCCATATTTTAAATAAGGAGACTGAGCAACAACCTGAAACCTATAGGGAGGTCTGCTGCGTTTCCGCCCTGAACCGGTTGTTCTATAAATTCCACCCGTTGTCAGCCTCCTATNNTATTATATCAATATAAAATATAAGAACTACAACATAANTGTAGGTTGTGTATTAATTTTTTAATCTAAATTGATGGGCTTCGTAAACCCCTAAAATATCTAATTTCTGAGTGTGAAAACCNAATTCTTCTANTGCTTTTTGTAAAGATGGATCCTCTATATGGCCCTCTATATCAATATAAAAGTTTACTTGATCAAATGTATTTTTAACTGAAAAGCTTTCTAACTTACATAAATTAACACCATTGGTCGCGAACCCACCAAGTGCCTTGTATAATGCAGCGGGAATACTTTTAANTTTAAATANACAACTTGTAATATATTTTTTATCTTTTAATTCAGGGTGGTTCGACTCTTTTCCCATAATAAAAAATCGTGTCACATTTCCAGATTCNTCTTCTATATTCGATTTTAATATTTCCAAATNATAAATTTTTGCAGCAAGTGCGGAAGCAATCGCTGCCTCGCTTTTATCTTTTTTTTCAAAGATAAATCTTGCTGACCCTGCGGTATCTGCTGAGATTATTGGTTTTAAATTGTTGTCTGAAATTATCTTTTGGCATTGCCCTATTGCTTGGGAATGACTTCTAACAGTTTCAATGTCTTTTATTTTTGAACCTTTAATACCAAGCAAATTGTGATTGATTTTATGAAAGTGCTCAGCATGGACCTGGAGTTTATATTTTGGAATCAAATAATGTATATCGGCAACTCGGCCTGCTAAAGAGTTTTCAATGGGTATAACAATCTTATATTTTGGATTCTCCTTAGCCAACTGGAAAGTTTCCTCGAAAGTTGAACAAAATTTTATCTCCGCATTTGGAAATATTTCCAAACTTGCTAAATGAGAGAAACATCCCCGTTCCCCTTGCAGAGCGATTCGATCTGACATATTTAACTCATTTCCTTTGTTACTTTTTTAAGATCTTCTTTTGTATCCACTCCTAANGGANTGCTGTCACTTAAACCTACTTTAACTACTAAATTATTCTCCATCGCCCTCATCTGTTCTAAATGTCTTTTTATTTCAAATTTAGATCTAGAAAGCTTTACATACTTTGTTAATGCAACAATTGTAAAGGCATAAATTCCTATGTGGTGGTANATTTTTTCATTTTTTAAATTTTTTTTTATGCGAAAAAAATCTTTTGCATTTGAAAAACTATCATTTTCCAGCTCTTGATCAACTAGAACCTTTACAATATTGGCATCGGTAATCTCATCAGCATTTCTTATAAAAGAAGCTAATGTTCCGATATCACAATCATTTTGTCTCATGAGTTTTTCTAGCTTTGAAATAGAATTTGGTTTTATGTTTGGCATATCACCTTGCAGATTGATTATTAAATTCACATTATCTTTTAGTTGTTTCAAGTATGCTTCGTAAACTCGATCACTACCTGATGGATGATCATGTTTGGTTAANATGGCTTGGCCTCCATTTTNTTTAACAATGTCAATAATTTCACTATCCGGNGTTGCTACAAATACTTNACCAACTCGTGACTCTTTTGCTCTATTCANAACATGAATAATCATAGGTATACCATTAATTTTTACTAAAGGTTTATTTCTNAATCTTTTTGCCCCTAAACGAGCNGGTATAATTATTGCGGTATTTTTCATAAATAATAAAATTATGCGTCTAACCGTCGCAAAATAAACTCGTTAAAGTTCATTTTTTTAATCGAAGTCATGATATATCTTAGATTTAAGTTGTACTAAATTTACAAACTTTTTTAAAATGAATAAAATTATTGCTTCAATCATACTGGCTGTAATCTTGGTTTTGGGAATCAATAAAATCACTGACATTATATTTTATGTTGAGAAACCAGAAAAATCAGCCTATCAAGTTGCAAGCGTATCAACCACTACAACTACAGAAACAACTTCTGCAAGTTCAAGTTCTGGATCGGGAGAAATTATGGCATTACTTGCTTCAGCTAACGTTGCTGATGGAGAGAAGGTCTTTAAAAAATGCGCTGCCTGTCACAGTATTGCTAAAGGTGGTGGTAATAAAATTGGTCCAGCTTTATGGGGTGTTCTGGGTAGGCAAGCTGGTTCAGTTTCTGACTATAAATATTCTAAAGCAATGGCTGCACATGGAAAAACATGGTCATTTGAGGAAATGAATAGTTTTTTAATAAAACCAAGAGATTGGATAAAAGGAACTAAAATGTCTTTTGCAGGATTAAAGAGTAAAAATGATAGAGTTGCAGTAATTCTCTACATGAACGAAAAAACTGATAGTCCCTTACCATTACAGTAAATATTTATTTAAGACACCACTCAATAATGCTTTTTTGTATGTGAATTCTATTCAATGCTTCTAGCCAAACANCNGATTGCTTTCCATCTATTACTTCATTGATCACTTCCTCTCCTCTGCTGGCTGGTAAACAATGCATAAAAATTGCATCTTTGTTTGCTTGCTTCATGATTTTTTTATTGACCTGGTAAGGTTTGAGTATTTTTTTCTTTTTCTTTTTATTAATTTTATCACTCATTGAAATCCATTTATCTGTCATAACACAATCTGCAGAATTTGCCGCTTTCAAAGGATCTTTAATAACTGAAATATTTGCATTATTTTTTTTAGCCCATTTCAAAATATTTTTGTTAGGTTCGCAACTTTTTGGACAAGCAATACATAATTCAAAATCAAATTGAACTGANGCCTCAATTAAAGAATAAACAACATTGTTGCCATCTCCAAGATAAGNAATTTTTTTATTTTTAATAGGNCCTTTTAATTCTTCAAAGGTCATTACATCNGACATAATTTGGCAAGGGTGGCTNAAGTCCGTTAACCCATTAATAATGGGAATGTCTAAATATTTAGAAAACTCCTCAACATTTTTGTGAGCATGTGTCCTGAGCATTACAATATCTGCATATTGAGATAAAATTTTTGCTGTATCGTGCAAACTTTCATTGCCNCTGCCATAATGAATTTCATNAGGGTTAAGTATTAGTGATTTTCCACCTAATTGTTTAACTGCAAGATCAAAAGAAATTCTGGTTCTCGTTGATGGTTTTTCAAANATCATAATCAAAATTTTGCCNTCAAGGGGAACGTCAGCGTCNATAGTATTTTTGCTAANACTGGATCTTTTTTCTTTTCTTGACTTTGCGTTATCAAGAATAANTTTTAATTCTCCCTTAGGAATTTCCGATATATTTATAAAATTTTTCNCAACTAACTCATTTCCTNACAAACTTTATCAATCTTTTCAATCGCCTCATCCAGTTCTTTGTTGTTTACTATAAGTGGAGGAAAAAGTCTTGTAACGTTCTCCTCNGCCTTTATAGCAAGCATTTTATGGTTCATGAGTNTTTNAATAAATTCAGTATTATCAACTAGCATCTTTAATCCTTTGATTAGGCCCGCGCCTCTTATTTCTGCAATAATTTTAGGATACTTATCTTTCATCTTATTTAAACCTTGATCAAAATATTTTCCCTTTTGTTTTACATTCTCTAAAAAATCCTTACCAAAAATTATATCAAGTACAGCGTTGCCTACGGACATAGCTAAAGGGTTTCCGCCAAAAGTACTTCCGTGCGTACCGGGTGTCATTCCAACTGATACTTTTTTTGTGACTAAGCAGGCTCCAAGTGGAAAGCCGCCTCCAATTCCTTTAGCAATAGGTACAATATCTGGAACNATACCTGATTTTTCAAATGCAAAAAAATTGCCCGTTCTTCCTACTCCNCANTGNACTTCATCTAAAATCAAAAGCAGATTATGTTCANCGCAAATCTCTCTTAAACCTTTTAGGCAAACGTCTGGCACAACCTTAATACCCCCTTCACCTTGAATGGTTTCAAGAAGAATTGCTGCGGTATTTTTGTTTATAGTTCTTTTTATAGCTTCGTGATCAGCAAACGGAACTTGGTCAAAACCATCTACTTTTGGGCCAAATCCTTCAGTATGTTTAGGATTATTTGCCGCAAACAATGCAGCTAGTGTACGGCCGTGAAATGCTCCCTGAAAAGTTATGATTCTATTTTTTTCTGGTTTTCCAATTTTATGAAAATATTTTCTAGTAATCTTAATACTCGCTTCTGTAGCTTCCGTTCCCGAGTTTTGAAACATACAAAAATCAGCAAAAGTATTATCTGTTAATCTTTTAGCTAATCTTTCCTGTTCTAAAATCACAAAACTATTAGATACATGCCATAATTTTTCAGATTGTTCTTTAATGGCTTTCACTAAATGTTCATGACAGTGACCTAAAACATTAACTGCTATGCCTTGTACAAAATCAAGATATTTGTCTCCATTTTCTGCAAAAACATAGCTTCCTTTTCCTGCTTTAAAAGAAATATCCTTCCTCGCATATGTGCCAAGAATAGAACTCATAAATAAATTAAAATTTAATTTTATAACCTTTTTTGAATAAAATGTATGCCGCAAACCACGAAAGACAGCTTAGTACAATAAGATAAAACAGGCCAAATTTTATTGATCCGTCTGAAACACCCAAATGACCATAGCGATATCCGTTAATAATATGGAAAAATGGATTAAATTCACTTATTTTTTGTAAAATTTCTGGCAATTTTTCAACTGAGTAAAAGGTGCCTGATAAAAAAGAAAGAGGTACAATAATAAAGTTCGTAGCTGAGGCCATATTATCAAACTTATCTGCCCATAAACCAACCACAAAACCAACGGCGCCTAAAATAAAAGAACCTAGAAATGTAAAAATAAAAATATAATAAAAATTATAAAATTTTAGATCAATAATTAAACTAAAAACCNCTATAGAAACTAAAACAATAATAATGCTCCTAGTACATGCGGCTAAAATTGTAGCTAAAGTAACTTCACCTGGAGATAGCGGCGCATACAAAATATCCACAATATTTCCTTGAATCTTACCTATCATAATTGAGGAAGAAGTATGGGAAAATGCCTGTTGAATTATTTGCATTGCTATAAGCCCAGGAGCAAGAAATGTTATAAACGGAAATCCTAACGCTTCTCCTCTATCGNTGCCTATTGCTAAAGAAAGTACCATTAAAAAAAGTAGAGAGGTTACGAGTGGAGAAATAATTGTTTGAATAACCACCTTAAGAAATCTAAGCACTTCCTTTCTATACAGTGTCCAAAACCCAATCCAGTTAACATAACCAAATTTTTTTTCGTAAATTTCGTATTTTTCTTCAATTTCAACCATGGAGAAANCTTATATATTAAAAGATCAATAAATAAAGATCGGCCATTTGCTTAGTTTTTGTTAATAACATATCCACATAGGGTAGTTTTTTTTATTGANAATACTATATATNGTAGCTTAAATTGACGTGAAACAAAAATGAGTTGGACACNTGAAAGAGAAANTAAACTAAAGGCANTTTGGAAGAAAGGTCATACAGCTAGTCAAATAGCTNCATTGATTGGTGGGACTACCCGGAATGCTGTAATTGGAAAAGCGAACCGATTAAACTTAGAGGCAAGGNCGGTTTCAAAAAAACATTCAACTACACCAAAAGCGAAGTTGGAAAATGACGTCGAAATCAAACAAGAAAAACTCGGCCGGAAAGCTAGATTTAAATCTTTATTATTAGATAAAAATTTTGAACCAGAAAATCCAATAAAACTTACAGAACTAACAGATGATACCTGTAGATGGCCTATTGGTCACCCTTATGAAAAAGACTTTTATTTTTGTGGACGAAAACCGCTAGAAAAATTTCCTTACTGTAATTTGCATGTTCTTTATGCATTCCAACCTAAGAATGCCAAGGAAGAAGATATAGTTACCGAAGAGGATATTCCTCAATTTATCGAAAAGAAAATTAAATCTGCTTAATTGTGTTTTTTCTTTAAGTCTTTTTTCAGATCCTCGTGGTCACCAATAGCAATATGGTGCTCACTTTTAGTTACATATTTTTCTAGGAAGGGAATAAATATTAGAGGTAATAAACCACCCATAACAATACCTAAAGCTGCTGATCTAATATCTGGATCTAGCGATGCAGCAATATAGTCCGCAATGACATGAGCAATAACAACACCTACAATACCTGCAATAAATCCGTTAGAAACAATTTTTAATAATCGGTTAATACTCCAACCAGTATAATAACCGATAAGCATGATACCAACATGAATAAGACCAAAGACAAATCCCCTTAATAAGATCTTATCTTGCAACCATGCTATTCTTTCAATTAAATGTTCCATAATTAATATATGTCAAATTTAATTATACAATACAACTAGACAAAAGTTTAAAATATTATTAATGATGGAAGTTTCACTCTAACGATTCTTAAAATAATTTAATTTCGCTGGATTAATTTTGAACAAAAGCCTATATAAAACAGTCACTAAAATTGCTACATGGAACTAACATTAATTTACGGTATCGTAGGATTTTTTTTAGCCGGATGGAGCGTGATTGCAAATGACTCTATTCAAACTTTAGGAACGTTCATCGCATCAAAAGGTAAGTGGTTCAAATGGTATACGCTTGCTGCATCTGCTTCCTTCGTTATGATCATTACAATAAGCTATGGATGGTGGGCATATGATGGAGACATTTCATATGGAAGATTAACGCTAATTCCTTTCCAAGAAATTAAATGGTATCATGCTGTTGCACCAGGAATACTGCTCCTCCTTACAAGATGGGGAGTGCCCGTTAGTACAACTTTCCTTGTTTTATCAGCGTTCGCTTCAACCGTTGTTCTTGAAAAAATGCTTTTAAAGAGTGTGGTGGGGTATTCTATTGCTGCTGTAGTTTCATATGGTTGTTGGATCGGGATCTCTAAATTTATTAATGAAAAATTTGATGAAATAACAGGTGAATCGAAAATTAAATTTTGGCGTAATTCAGTTTGGGTAACTTCAGCTTTTTTATGGGCCACTTGGTTGATGCACGATGTTGCAAATATTGCAGTTTACTTGCCAAGANAANTNGATCTTTCNTTATTAGTTATTGTCCTTGTTTATTTAACAATTCTCCTTTTTTATATTTTTTACATACATGGAGGACCCATACAAAAGATCGTGTTGGATAAAACTGGAACCCGATATGCCAGATCAGCTACTATAATTAATATAATTTATGCAGGAATACTCTATTACTTTAAAGAATTAAATACCTTGCCAATGTCGACTACTTTCTGCTTCATTGGACTTTTATGTGGTAGGGAATTGGCCATCTCGACGATGAACAAAGATTATAAACTTAAATACGTGTTTCCAATCATCGGTAAAGACTTTATCAAATTGTCTTTTGGGTTNGGCGTTAGTATCGGAATCGTAATGGCCATTCACTTTCTCATTATTCCTAACGGCGCATATTAAATTTTACTAGCCAAAATTTTANTTCCATAAAACTACTTACTAAATTCCCCGCCTGAGCGGAATCTGTAAATGTATTTAGGTAGGATGCTTTGAATAGTTGTAGGTTTAATTTTGAGATTTTTTAAAGTTTTATATTCGCCTGACACAACATTATCATAGCGAAGCATGGTTACTTGGTCTGGAGTCAATAGTGGGGTTGGTAGCATTTGTAAAAAGTAAGATTGAAATTTTGCCATACCCCAAGGAATGGGTATTAAAAATCTTTTCTTATTTATTTCACTTAGTAAAATTTGCATCAACTCCTTAAATGAATAGTTTGCTCCTCCCAGTTCATAAATACTGGGTTTTNAATTATTGAGTTCCAAAGATTTAACAATAGNTTGAGCAACATCGCCAACATAGATGGGTTCAAAAACTGTCTTACCTCCNCCGATTAAGGGAAGGGCTGGAGAAAATTGTGCTAGCGTTGCAAATGTATTGAAGAACTTGTCCTCCGGCCCGAACATGATTCCTGGTCTTAAAATGACAGATTGCTTGAAAGTATCCTGAATATTTTTTTCACCTTGGAGCTTCGATTGCATGTATTGCGAAGGATGACCTTCTTTCACTCCTAAGGCACTGACATGAACTAATTTTTTGATTCCAAGTTCGTTGCATAATTCACTTAATAGATTTGGGAACTGTGCGTGGATTTGATTAAATTTTTGCTTTCTTGTTTCGTACAAAATACCAACAAGATTAATTGCTAAATCACAATTTTTTAAAACTTGTTTTACATCTTCTGGATTAAAAATATTAGTTTTAAAAAGTTCAATCTGTCCCGGATTTCCTAAAGGTTTCAAATACCCTTTCAAATAAGGATTTCTTGTCGCCACCTTAACACGATAGTCGAGTTTGGTTAGTTGGCGCATTAAATGTTTGCCTAAGAATCCTCCGGCTCCAAAAATTCCTATTATTTTCTGATTATTTTGCATTTTGACAACATTAACATTATATATGAATTTAGGTATGACTAAAATTTATAAGTTTCAAGATGATATTTCGATTGATGCTTTGAAGGAATTAGAAAAACATTCGAGTCTTGCCATAGATACTGAAGGATCAGGTTTACAAATTCCTCACCGAGATAAATTGAGTTTAGTTCAGTTCAGCACCGGAAATAATGACGCTTATATTGTTCAACCGAACCGAAAAANTTATAAAGCTCCGAATATTGTAAAAATTTTAGAAAATGCCAAAATTACAAAAATTGGCCATTATTTAAGATATGATGTCTCTGGTTTAGAATATTTTCTTAAATGTAACATAAAGAATATTTTTGACACCAAAATAGCGAGCAANTTATGNCGAACTTATTCGCAAAATCATGGNTTGAAAGATTTAGCTTTGGAATTTTGNAGCAAAAAATTAGATAAAAGACTTGGNAGTAGTGATTGGAATAAAAACTTGGATGAATTAACAGATGCNCAACTCCAGTACTGTAGTAACGACGTGATATATTTACATAAAATAAAAGATGCACTCTACAAAATGTTAGTTAGAGAAAATAGATTAGAACTTTATGAAAGTTGTATTCAATTTTTAAAAACGAGAATTAAATTAGATCAAAGCGGATTTGCTGAGGATATATTTCAACACTAATGAACAAAGATTTACAAATAGCCAAAAAAACGGTCCAAACTGAAATTCAAGCCTTAAAAAGACTATCAGCAAGCTTTGGTCGCTCATCACAATTTTCAAAAGCTGTCAACTTGATTTCTAAAATTAAAGGAAAATGTTTGGTTGTTGGAGTAGGGAAAAGCTACCTTGTGGGTCTCAAAGTCTCCGCAACATTATCAAGCTTGGGCACTCCGAGTGTCGCTTTCTCTGCAAATGATTTACAACATGGAGGNCTTGGCGCTATTCAAAAAAATCATGATGCATTGTTGGTGTTCAGTGTATCCGGAGAATCTTCAGAATTAAATAGCATTCTAAGGTACGCCAACAGACATAATATCTCCNTTATTGGAGTAAGCTGCAAATCNTCTTCAATGCTTCTTCGTTATTCCACTATCAAAATTTTACTACCTAAAGTTATTGAAGCAGGTCATAGTTTAGCTCCAACCTCTTCTTCATTAAATTTTTTCTCCTGGGGCGATTCTCTTGCGATTGCCTGCATGAAACGAAAAAAATGGACCAACAATAAATTTGTCACAACTCATCCATCGGGTACTTTGGCTACAGCATTGATCCAAGTAAAAGAAATAATGGCAAAAAAAAAAGAAATTCCATTAATTTCTGCTAACCAAACTATGCGGGCTGCGTTGGCAGAAATGACAAAAAAGAAATTAGGAATTGTTTGTGTCAAAGAAAAAAACGGTAAAATAAATTTAATAACTGATGGTGATATAAGACGTAATAGNAATAATCTTTATAAGAAAAAAATTTTACAAGTATGCAGTAAAAATCCAACTTGGATTTCCGATACTGCNACTGCTCTTACAGCAATAGAAAAAATAAACGCTTTAAAAATAACATCACTTTTAGTGGCTAAAAATCAAGACATTAATAAAAAGATTAAAGAGATTGTTGGGGTATTACACCTTCATCACTGTCTAAGCAGAGGCATAAAATGACAGCAAATAAAATAATAGTTCAATTAAGTCTTATATCTATTGGTCTTTTTTTAATTCTAGCAACATATTTCTTTTATCCTAAAATNATTAAAAATAAATTTCTTGAAGAAGAAACTGTTGAAGATGTCGTGACCAAAACTGATATGACTGATAGTAAAGAGCGTAACACATTTGAAAACGTCGAATATAAGGGCTTATATGATATTAACAAACCATTTAAAGTCAAATCGGAAAAAGCATACATTTTAATAAAGAATCCCGATGTTGTTTATATGACTAACATGTCTGTGACTTTGGATATGGATGATGGAAGAGTTGTAATCATAACAAGCGACAAAGGAAAGTACAACAAAGTAACGTATGATTGTTTTTTTGAAAATAATGTTAAAGCTATAGATGGTGAAACTACGGTCTTGGCTGAAAACTTGGACCTATTAGCAACTGAAGACTCTGCCACAGTTTATAATAATGTTTTTTTAACCAATGACAGTGGTTCTCTCCGAGCAGATAAAGTATATTATGATTTTGAAACAAATCACTATCAAATTTCCATGTTTAGCGACAAAAAAGTAAAAATAAAATTAATTAAATGAGCAATTTCAAAAAAAAATTTAGGATCATAAAATTTAAATCTAAACCCCTATTGGCGGCAAAGAGCATCTCCAAATCTTTTGATGGCAGAATTATTCTGAGAAAAATTGATATCGATTTAAATCAAGGTGAAATGCTAGGNCTNCTAGGAAGTAATGGTGCNGGAAAAAGTACATTTATGAATATTGTTTTGGGTCTCTTAAAATGTGATTTTGGTGATATATTTTTGNGTAATATAAAACTAACAAATCTAGCTATNCACGAACGATCCAAATTGGGTATTGCTTACTTACCTCAACAAACTGCAATTTTCAGAGGACTTACTGTTTATGAAAATTTGTTGGGAATCGCACAAATAGTAATAAAAAGAGTAAGAGAACAAAAAGAAATCGTAGAAAAATTAATGGCTGAGTTTTCTATAACACATTTGAGAAATGTTAAAGCTANCGCTTTATCTGGAGGNGAGCGCCGCAGAACAGAAATAGCTCGATGTTTAATAANTAATCCTAAAGTCCTATTNCTGGANGANCCTTTCGCTGGAGTAGATTTACTTTCATTACAAGATATTAAAGGATTGCTGTTAAAATTACAAAATAGAGGATGCTCTGTATTAGTAACAGATCATAATGCCTCACAACTTCTTAGTGTTGTTGATCGAGCCTATGTTATTGCGAATGGAACTATAGTGGCTAACGGAACCCCAAGACAAATTGTAAATACAGCTGAAGCAAAAAAACTATATTTTGGTGAAGATTTTAGCATTTAGTCCCAAATGAATAAAAAGTTTTCTGTTTTAATAAAAAACAAAATTACAAAATTTAATAAAACTATATTAGTAGCAAATGATAAAAGTATCTCCCACAGAGCATTGCTAATTGCAAGTCAATGTATAGGCCCTTCTAATCTAAAAGGCGTTTTAGAAAGTGAAGATGTTAAGAATACAATCATTTGTTTAAAAAAACTTGGAGTAAAAATATTAAAAAAAAACAAAAAATATATCGTTTANGGCAACGGATTGAGATCTTTTAGAAAACCTCATAAAAATCTGCTTTATGTAGGAAATTCTGGCAGCTTAGCTAGAATGCTAATTGCGTTAGTGGCAACACATCCAAATTTAAAAGTCAAAGTCTCTGGTGATANCAGTTTGAACAAAAGAGATATGAAAAGAATTATTGAACCGCTTTCCAAAATTGGTTGTACTTTTTATCCTAGAGATAAAACAACTTTACCACTTACAATTGAAGGAACTAGTATGCCTTTAGCACAAAAACATACTGAAACTTTAGGCTCAGCACAGGTAAAATCGGCTATTTTACTTGCCGCAATTAATACTCATGGAATTACTACAGTCGAAGAAAAGAAAATATCCAGAAACCACACCGAAAATCTTTTAACTGCTATCAAGGCTAGCATAAAAATTAAAAAAATTAAAAAAAATAATTTAATTTCATTAAGGGGACAAGAAAACCTATCTAACTTTAATCTAGAAATTCATGGAGACCCATCATCTGCTGCACCATTTATTGNTCTAACTTTATTAACAGCTGGATCAAAATTGTTAATTAAAAACGTCAATTGTAATCCAACTCGAATAGGTTTTATTAAAATTTTAAAAAAAATGAATGCAAATATAAGAATCAAAAATTTGAAAAAAAAATCAGGAGAACATGTCGGTAATATTTTTGTTAAAAGNGGTTCTTTAAAACCAATNAATTGTCCAAAGAAATTGGTTTCTTCTGCAATAGATGAATTTCCTCTTTTATTTATCATCGCTTCAGTAATAAAAGGAGTATGTAAATTTTCAGGTATTAATGAGCTTAGGCATAAGGAATCAGATAGAATTAAAAATATTGAAATTGGGTTAAATCAAATCGGAATAAAAACTCAATCAACAATAGATAGTTTAAAAATATTCGGCAATCCAAATATAAAAATTGAAAAAACNCTAGAAGTTTATCCGAAAAAAGATCATAGAATCGCAGTGTCCTATGTAATTTTAGGTTTATTATTAGAGGGAAGGATTAAAATTCATAACTGCGAAACTATTAACACTTCATTCCCCNGTTTCTTAAAATTAATTCGCAAAGTTGGAGGAAAATTTGAAGTTAAATAATGTAGGAATTATTGTGGCCTGNGATGGTTCGGCCTCTAGCGGAAAAAGCACTGGCGCAAAACTAATTTCCAAAAAATATAAGCTTCATTTTTTATCAAGCGGTCTTTTATACCGATTTGCAAGTTATTTGATTATAAAATATAAACCNAAAAAAAAAATTCTCTTTCTTAAAAAAAAATTTAAAAATTTAAATTATAAATATATAAATCATCTAAATTTACATACTCAAGAAATTAGTGATTATACTGCAATTTTAGCTAAACAAAAAAAGGTAAGACTTATCCTAAGAGTTTTTCAAAAAAAATTTGCTAAAAAATATAAAAGAGTCTGTATAGAAGGCAGGGA
Source organism: Pelagibacteraceae bacterium (assembly GCA_016764285.1). Lineage (GTDB taxonomy): Bacteria > Pseudomonadota > Alphaproteobacteria > Pelagibacterales > Pelagibacteraceae > AG-414-E02. The sequence goes on along the minus strand of JAESSC010000040.1, from coordinate 17,414 downwards.
TGCTGCATCGGAGATTCTTAAAAAAAATCCACGTTATGATGTAGCTTTCTATTTTAAATGTAATTTTAGTATCGCAAGTTATAGACGTTGGAAGGACTTAAAAACATTTAATAAGAAAATTTCCTTGAAAGAAGTTAAGAAATCCTTAAGAACTCGCAATGAGCATGATATAAAAAGACGTTTTTCTGCCTTGAAAAGAGTTAGGGATTCGGTATTAATACGGACCGATATCTTGAGTAAAGCAGCAATGGTAGCTAGGATGTCAAAGGAAATTGAAAAAAAATTATTATTAAAAAAACATGGAAGAAACTATAAAACAAGATAAGAGCAAATCGCATAAAGAATTTGAAAAACTGCTTTCCCAAGACTGGGGAAATAGAAAATTCAAAGAAGGTGAAATAACAACTGGCATTGTTAGCCAAGTTGGGAAAAAATTTATATTTTTAGATTTGGGTCTAAAAAGTGAAGGCGCAATACCAATTGAAGAATTTAGACTTACCAAAGAAATAGACAAGATTGAAATTGGATCAAAAATTGAAGTATTGTTAGAAAAAATTGAGAATAAAACCGGAAATGTTGTTGTATCAAGAGAGAAGGCAAGGAAGGCACACTCCTGGAAAAAAATGGAAAAAGCTTTTGAAAATAAAGAAAAGATCAAAGGAGTTATAATTTCAAAATGTAAGGGTGGATTTATTGTTGATGTTGAATCGTGCCTTTGTTTTTTGCCTGGATCTCAAATTGATCTTAAACCTCTAAAAAACTTTGACCACTTAATGAAAGTTCCTTTGACTTTTGAATGCGTGAAATTAGATAAAAAGAGAGGAAATATTGTCTTATCAAGACGAGCGATTTTGGAAAAGATTTTACTTCGTGATAGAGATAAAATTATTTCGAAATTAAAAGAAGGGGACATTGTGAATGGAACGATAAAGAACCTAACTGAATGGGGAGCTTTTGTTGATTTAAACGGCGTTGATGCTCTTTTGCACATCACAGATATATCTTGGCGCAGAATTAACAAACCCGCAGATCTACTTTCGATTGGACAGTCGATAAAAGCAAAAATAATCAAGATAGAAGAAGGAACAAAAAAAATAAGTTTAGGAGTAAAACAACTTACTGAAGATCCTTATAAAAAAGTAATAGACAGCTATGAAGTAGGAAAAAATTATCCAGCCATAATAACTAACGTTCAAGATTATGGTTGTTTTGCTAAATTAGAGGAAGGATTGGAAGGCTTAATACATCAATCTGAACTATCTTGGACTAAAAAAAATATTCATCCTGGAAAAGTTTTATCAACATCCCAAAAAATACAAGTACAGATTTTGGAAAAAGATATGGAAAAAAGAAGACTTTCTTTAAGTTACAAAAACACATTAGTTAATCCTTGGGTTAAATTTATTGAAAATCATAAAGTGGGAAATGAGGCTGAAGGAGTAATAAAAAATATAACTGATTATGGCTTATTTGTATCAGTTAAAAATTCTGAGCTTGATGGCATGATTCATTATAGAGATTTAAATTGGTCTGAAAAAGATTCTGAATTAGAAAAATATAAAAAAAATCAATTAGTAAAATTTAAAATTTTGGAAATAAATAAAGAAAAAGAAAAAATAAGACTAGGAATAAAACAACTTACACAAGACCCTTTTGAATTTTTTATGAACAAAAAAATATCTGATGTAGTAACTGCTATTGTAGTCTCTTCATCCAAAGATGGAATCCATGTTTATGCTGGCAATAAAGATCTGTTACTTTTGATCAAAAGAAATCAATTAGCAAAAGAACCTGAAAATCAGCGCCCATCGCGATTTGCTAGAGGAGATAAGTGCGATTGTATGATTGTTGAACTAGATAAAGAAAAAAGAAAGGTTACATTATCCATAAAAGACTTGGAGGAAAAACAAACTAAAGAGGTAGTTAAAAAATATGGATCAACAGACTCAGGAGCCTTATTAGGGGAAATACTTGGGCCACTTTTAAAAAAAAAAAGAAATAAAAAAAAAGAATAGTTGTATGATAATTCATGGTCAAATCTGAATTGGTGCAAAAACTTTGCAACATGCATCCGAACATACTGCGTAAGGACATAGAAAAAATCTTAGACATTATAATCATTGAAATGATTGAAGCACTTTGCCGTAATGAAGCCGTAGAAATAAGAGGCTTCGGTCGATTCAAAACTGTAATGAGAAAGGCCAGAATAGGAAGAAATCCTAAAAATTCTAAAGTTGTTCAAATACCAGCAAAAAAAGCAATTAAATGGAAAATGAGTAAGATCCTATTTAAGTGTTTAAATAAAAATTTTACTGAAAACAAAATATCTGCTACCAATTGAAATAAAATTCAAATTTCAGTGGATAAAAAAGCACCAATCTTTGTAGCTCTTGATACTCCAAATCTTAATAAAGCAATAACTATTGCAAACGATATTAANTCTTTCGTAACAGGAATTAAAGTAGGTCCAATTTTTTTTTCAAAAAACTCTATTGATAAAGTTAATAAATTCTCTGAAATGAATTTGAGAGTGTTTGTCGATAATAAGATTCATGATCTAGAATCAATAGTACTTAAGAGTGTGGCTAGTCTAAACTCAGAATGTATTGATTATTATACAATACATACTGCAAATGGATTAAAAACACTAAGTAAAGCAAAGGAAGTTTGTGTTGGCATGTCCAGACCTATTAAACTTCTTGGAGTCACAGTTCTAACAAGCTTTGATGATTCAAATCTAAAAGAAATCGGTATAAAAAACAAAATGGAAGAACAAATTAAACAATTAGCGTCTCTTGCTCAAGAATCTAAACTAGACGGTGTTATCTGTGATGGCAAAAATATCAAAAGTGTTAAAAATGTATTCAAAGGCGAATTGTTTGTTCCTGGAGTACGACTCAATAGAGATAAAATGCACGACCAAAATCCATCAAGAAGTATTACTCCTAAAGAAGCCTTGGATCATGGAGCTACATTTTTAGTATGCGGCAGAGAGATAATTGAAGGCAATCCAAGAGAAAATATCCAAAAGATAATTAATTCTTTAAAATAATGTTGGCCAAGATATGTGGACTTGCTGAAAAAAATCAAGTTAAAACATGTTTAGAGTATGGAGCAAGCATGTGTGGCTTTATATTATTTTATCCCAAAAGTCATAGAAATTTAAGTCTTCAAAAGGTTAGTGAGTTAACTTCCATAAAAAATTCAAAATCTAACGTCGCAGTTATGGTCGAGCCAAGCAAATCCGATTTAGAAAAAATTAAAGATTTAAATTTTCAATATTACCAAATTTATGGGAATCAAGATCCAGCCGAGATTAATGAAATTAAAAAAAAAAACAACGTTAAAATAATTAAAGCGCTTACTATAGAAACTGGAAAGGATGTATTAAAATATAAAAAATACGAAGCAGTTTCGGACATTATTCTCTTTGATTCAATTGGGAGAGAAAAGTCGTTATCTTTTGATCACTCTTTATTAAAAGATGTACCAAAAAATGTAATAAAGATGATTGCCGGAAATATTCAAGTTCAAGATCTTGAAAAAATAAGCAAAATAGCAGATATTGTTGATGTAAGTGGTGCGGTTGAAACCGAGAAGAAAAAAGATTTAACTAAAATTAAAGAATTTTTATTAAAAATAAAAGAAATTAATGAGCTCAATTAAAAAAGGTATTCCGTTCATAGACCAGCATGATGAAAATGGAATGTGGGGAAAGTATGGTGGTAATTTCATTGGAGAAACATTAAAAAAACCTGTTGAAGATCTCACAAAAGCTTTCGAAAAACTGAGAAATGACAAAGGTTTTTTAGATGAATTGGAATACTACAGAAAAAATTATATTGGTCGACCAACACCATTTCTAGAACTACCCGCATTAACAAAACATTGGGGTGGAGCTAAAATAGTTGTTAAACATGAGGCCCAGGCATATTCGGGATCGCACAAAATAAATAATGCGATTGTGCACGCGATGATTGCTGTAGCTACCAATAAAAAAGAGATCTGTGGAGATACTGGTGCAGGATATGCTGGTAGCGCCTTAGCTATCGCTGCATCTTTGTTTGGTTTAAAAGCTAAAATTTTTATGGGAGCACACGACATGAAAAGACAAAAAATTCAAGTGTTCCGCATGAGATCATTAGGGGCTGAAGTGATTCCGTGTCATCAAGGATCAAAGACTTTAGTTGAAGCTGTCTCAAGTTGTATTCGTTATTACACTGCGAACTGTGATCGTGTACACATGTGTGTGGGTTCGTGCGTGTCATCAACTATCTGGGTGAAAATTTGTGCGTGGGCACAAAGTATTATTGGAAAAGAAATGGAAGAACAGATGATTGATATGTTTGGAAAAATTCCAGAAAAACTTTCTATCGTCTGCGCAATTGGTGGGGGGTCTTCAAGTTACGGCACATATAGTAGCTTCATTGATAAGGATCATGTTAAATTAATTGGAGTTGAAGCTGGTGGCCCCGAAGGAAAAAAAAATGGAGCCGACTCTTTATCTAGGGGTACTATCGGAATACTTCACGGAAGTAAGAGTCTATTATTACAAGACAGAAATGGAATGGTTTCAAATACAACTTCTATCAGTGCTGGGCTCGACTATCCCTCAAATTCACCACTCCATTCCCATTTAAAAGATTTAGGTCGTCTTTCAGTAATGTCTGTTTCTGACGAAGAGGTGCTCGAAAGTTTTAAGTTAGTATCGAGGCTAACTGGTTTACAACCGAGTTTGGAGCCTTGCCATAGTTTTGCGGCTACTGCAAAACTCGCTCCTAGATTAAGCAAGGATTCTGTGATAGCGACCAACTGTTGTGGAAATGCTTTGAAAGATATGGATATTTTGGCTGAAAGATTAAAATTAGATTAAAATGCAAACAAGAATAAAAAAAAACTTTGATATTTTAAGCAAATTGGAGGAATCGACAGTCATACCATTCGTTTCTGGCGGAGACCCCGATGTAAAACAAAGTACTGAAATTCTAAAATCATTTGCCAAAAATGGAGCCAGGATTATAGAATGCGGTTTTAATTGGAATGCTCCCGTAAGCGATGGAGATCCAATACAAAATTCTAGCTACAGAGCTTTAAAAAATGGAGCTTATATAGAAAAAGTTTTCGAAATTATCAAAGAATTCCGCAAAGACTACAAGGAGCAAGCGATAATACTCATGGGTTATTATAACGTTTGCTTAAAGTTTGGTGAGGATAATTTTTTAAAAGAATGTAAAAATGTCGGGGTAGACGGCTTAATTATTTCTGATCTTCCATTCCCAGAAAATATACCTTTTGTAAAAAAGTGCAGAAATATTGGTATTAGTTTTGTACAACTCATAGCTCCAACTACTTCTAATGAAAGAATAGCTAAAATAAATGAATATGCTGATGAAATGGTATATTATATTTCTATGCTTGGAGTTACAGGATCAGCTTTAAAAAATTCCCCAGAAGATATTCAGAAAAAATATTTAGAAATAAAAAAACTTTGTTCAGGTAATAAAAGAACGGTTATAGGTTTTGGAATTACTCAAGATGTGATAAAAAAATTCAAAAATGTGGATGGTTTGGTTGTAGGTAGCCAAATCTGCAAAACNATTGAAAAAANNATTGAAAATGGTCAAAATTCTGCCGTAGTAGAAGTGTCTAAATTGTACAAANCATTACTAAATGAATTATAGTAGTAACACATAATGAACTCTTGGATAACAAATTGGAAAAAGATAANGATTAAAGTAAAACAAATCATCAAAAAGCAACCAGCTGGNCAACAAGAAACTGACTGGCAAAATTGTCCNCAATGCAAAAAAATTTCATACTTTCCNGACCTGACTGCTAATTCCTANATNTGCGAATGTTCCTACCACTTTGATTGTCCTCCAAAATTCCGTTTAGACAACTTATTTGACTCAACTTATGNAATNATAGAAGCTCCGGACAATATTAATCCTGACCCTTTACAATTCGAAGTAGGAGAAAAATATAAATATATCGATAAAATTAAAAAATATAGAAAAGTTACGGGTCAAAAAACAGCTCTACTTTGTGCTTCGGGATTTATACAGAATCTCCGTTCTGTGGTAGTAGTATTTAATCCAAAATTTGGCGCAGGTCGNTTTGGACCTGCTGAAAANGAACATTTTTTAAAAGCTGCTGATNGTGCTATTCGAGAAAAAGTGGATATGTGGATCGTAATATATCAGAGCTCTGGCATTGATGTTCATACGGGGGTAACTGGNCTTGCGGGTATGCCTAAATCTATAATTGCAATGANCGAAATTAAAAAAGCAGGAATTCCAACTTTCGCAATTGCTGCTCGGGCTGTTGCGGGCGGCACTTTTGGATCNAGCTTTTTTATGCACGACTTTATTATTATTGAGTCAAAATATGTTGAGAATTTACTTTTTTCTGGAAAAAGNGTTACCGCTAATATTCTGAAAAGCCTGGATCAAATNCCCGAAGACTTTGGTATGGCATCGAGTGTAATAAAAAGTGGNCTAGCGGATATGACCCTTGAAAATAGAAAAGAATTAAAGGACACTCTAGTTAAACTAGGTTCTATAATTTTGAAAAAGGAAGTATCGCTTGATAAAAAAGACTCAACATCAGATATTCCAGAAGAACAAATTCCAACTTCTCTACAAAAAACTTCAGAAGCAGTATAGTCGTAGAATCAATCTTGATTTAAANAGAATAAATTTAGCTCTGAATAAATTGGGCAACATTCACGAACTTATTAAAAACCCAATAAATATTNTTGGAAGTGACGGCAAATATTCAACNCTGAAATCNCTNCAATATTTTATTCAAGAAAACAAAGAAAAAGTATCTACTTTTACAAGTCCTCATCTATATGAGGTTAGGCATCGATTTTGGCTTAAAGATAAATTTATCAATATTAAAGAGTTAAAAAAAAANATTAAAATTATAGAAAAACTTAAAGTACNACTGACTTTATTCGAACTACTCACCCTTGTNTATTATNTCTCCGCATCNAAATTAAAAAATGTTTCGTATGCTTTNGTCGAAGCAGGACTATTGTATGCNAAAGACTCCACGAAAGTGTGGGATCAGCCTAGGTGCCAGNTAATNACAAATATAAATAATCAACACTTAGAGTGGGTTAAGCCAAAAACCTTAAAGGCAATTTGTCGAGAAAAAGTAGGCTACTTAAGTAAAAAAACTACGATTTATGTGGGCAAACAGGANCCAAAAACTATGNAAATNATTAAAGAAATCTTAAAAAAAAATCCAAGTAGACAAGTGTACTACGGCAGNGGATGGACNTTAAATAAGTTCGGCAATAANAGAATTTATAAAGACAACAAGGGGANAATAATCCTAAAATCTAAAAAAATACTGAGTGATGGATTATGGAACAATGTTGGTCTCGCAATTANAGTCGCNAGAGATTTAAAAATCTCTAAAAAAACCATCCTAAAAGCACTTCCTAAACTTCAATTTGAAGGAAGNCTTCAATATATTAAAGGTAAATTAATCAAATTATTAAATCCACAAGAAAAACTTCTAATTGACGGATGCCATTCAGAAGCNAGTGCTAAGAACTTAGCTTCTTATTTAAAAAGTATCGATAAGGATATTTATGGTATTTGGGGAATGCAAAAGCATAAACATCCAGAGCTTTTTATTAAACAATTTAAAGGAATTTTTAAAAAAATTATCACAGTTAAAATTCCTGATGAAACAAACTCATGCAAACCTCAACAATTAAAACAAATAGCCAATCGATCTGGTATCAAATGTGATGTAGCTCCAAGTATTGAATCTGCAATCAAACTGCTATCTAACAAAAAGCCAAAAGTGATCACATCTTTCGGATCATTATATTTAATTGGAAAAATTTTAAGCTTGAATTAAAGATTCTCTTTAATCCAAGAAACAATATTAGATTTCGTGGTAGTGCCTACTTTAGTTCCTTTAAGCTCTCCGTTTTTGAAAATAAGCATAGTGGGAATTCCGCGCACGCCATATTTTACAGGCGCGTTAGGTTGTTCATCGATATTATGTTTTGCAAAAACTACATCGCTCATCTCAGTAGAAATTTCTTCAAGAATCGGCGTGAGTTGCCGACAAGGTCCGCACCACTCTGCCCAAAAATCGACGACACAAACTTTGCCGTTTTTCAAAACGTCTTTTTCAAAACTTTCGTCGGTAATTTTTATAGTTGTCACAGAATCCAATCTATAAATTTTTTAGTAAAAGTCAATTGTACTATTTAGTATAATAAAATTATTTTTACTCATTAATTTAAAGTTTGGATTGAACTATTTTGCATTGTTTAATGGATTTGAGTTCTCTTATTCGTGTTCTATCAAATTCAATAGAAGCGCTCGTAGACCACAACACATAAAAAAAATGTTTTCTTATTAAATCTAAGTTTATTTAGGTTCTAACACAACATCCCAATATAGATAGTCCATCCAACTTGCGTGTAAAAAATTTGGTGGGAAATTTCTTCCGTTTTCGTGTAAATCATCAACCGTTGGCCTAAAAGGTTTTCTATTTAATACCATCCCTGATTTAGTATGCCTCCTTCCACCTTTTTTAACATTACAAGTTGAACAAGCAGTCACAACATTTTCCCAATCTGTAATTCCTCCTTTTGACTTTGGTGACAGATGATCAAAGGTTAAATCTTTTTTATCTCCACAATACTGACAAGTAAATTTATCCCTTAAGAATACATTGAATCTAGTGAAATTTGGATGCTCGGAAGGTTTAATAAAACTTCTTAATGCTATAACACTTGGCAGACTCATTTCAAAGGAAGGGCTTCTTATTTTTCTTTTATAATTTGAAACAATACTCACTTTTTCAAGAAACACAGATTTAACAGTATCTTGCCAACACCATAGTGAAAGCGGATAATAGTTTAAAGGTCTAAAATCTGCATTTAATACTAATGCTGGACATTTTTCTAACGGCACTTTTTCGGAGGCTGCTATAATCATACAAATAAGTTAGCGGATTAGACCAAGTTTTGCAAGAAATTGTTTGTTAAAAAATTGTTTCAATTATAAAAGATTTTTTTTCAAAAATCCTAAACCAAGACTGCCACCTTCCACAGGTATTCTATGTTCACAATCCTTAAACATTTTAGTTTTAATTTTTAAACCATGTTTTACTAAATATTCTTTTGCTTCTAATAGATGAGTTGGGGGAACAAGTGTATCATTTGCTCCATGCATTAGAAATATTTTTGGTTTTGAATGAATATTATCCGATAAATGTTTTTGATTAATTACTTTTCCAGAATAACCAATTAAACAACTTATTTGTTTCTTTTTTTTAAGGGCAATTTGAATGCTCAGCATACAACCTTGACTAAAACCTACCAATGCAAGGTTGTTGGGTTCTAATTGAAAATTGTTAAGAATTTGATCTATAAATGTATTAAGTTTTTCTTCAACAATTAAAGATTTTTCTAGGATTAATTCTTCTTTATCCGAGGATAAATCAAACCATTGATAGCCTTGTGGATTCACGGCACAAATTTCAGGAGCATTTGGACATAAAAATATAGCTTCTGGTAAAAAACGTTGCCAATTAATAGCAAGGGTACTTATATCTTTTCCATCACCACCATATCCATGACACAATACAATAACTTGTTGAGGCTTATTTTTTGAAAACGGAGATATAGATATAGCTTCCAAATTATAATTAGTCATAGTTTGATAGCCATTTTAAGAATTTTTGATCTTGAAAATCAATTGATCCAATTACCCTCGCAAATTCTTCACCTTTTTTATTAATTAAAACNGTTGTNGGAACTCCCCTAAGCTTAAATTCTTTTACAAAACTNAAATTTTGATCAAAGAAAATTTCTAACTTTTGAATATTTAAATCANNAAAAAACTTTTTTGTTTTTNNCGTATTCGGTTGNTCCATATTTACAGCAAAAACGACTAAATTATTGANGTTGTTATCCTGATAAAANCNATCCAATGAAGGCATTTCTTCTTTACAGGGAGCACACCACGTTGCCCAAAAATTAATAATGACGAGACTCCCNATATAATCGTTCAAATTAACNTCATTGCCTAAAAAATCTTCAAATACTANAGATGAAATTGGCTTCGGACTTTCATATNGNACTATATTATGGAGTGGNACATCTTCATTTGCTTGTGATATTGATAAAAAAACATTAAAAAAAAGATAGAAAAAAATTAAAAACTTTGTAGTTTTTGGAATTCTAAACATAAGAAACACAAACATAACATATGAAAAACAAAAATAAAACTGTTTGGGGCGCAAGATTCAAAAATCCTATATCAAAAATTTTTGAACAAATTGGTGCATCAATTGATACTGATAAAAGGTTGTTTGAAGAAGATATTGTGGGTTCAATTGTTCACACTCAAATGTTAACTAAACAAAAAATAATTCACNATAAAAAAGGCAAGAAAATAATTAGTGGCTTAAAAAAAATAAGAATTGAAATCAAAAAAAAAAGATTCTCTTTTAGTAAAAAATACGAAGATATTCATCAAAATATTGAAAAAAGACTTTTTGAAATTATTGGTNCTGATGCAGGTTATTTACATATCGCGAGATCGAGAAACGACCAGGTAATTACAGATTTTAAGTTATGGATAAAAAANTCATCAAAACAGGTAATTAAAAATCTGCATAATTTAATTAATAGTTTTTTAAGAAAATCAGAAAGCAATATTCAAACAGTAATGCCAGGATTTACCCATCTGAAAAATGCACAGCCAATTTCTTTTGCACATTANCTACTAGCTTATGTTGAAATGTTCAAAAGAGATCAAAGGAGATTCTCCAGTAATATTAATTACATTGACGAATGCCCTCTTGGTGTCAGCGCCTTGGCGGGAACTTCTTATAATATAGATAGAAATTTTACTTCGAAAAAATTAGGTTTTANAAAACCAACAGCTAATTCGATCGATACCGTATCAGATAGAGATTTTGTTTTGGATTTTTTATCCTCAGCATCTATTTGCGCAATGCATATATCTAGACTTGCCGAAGAATTAATTATTTGGAATTCAGATATATTTAAACTTATCAAGTTTGATGACAAAATGTTAACCGGGTCTTCGATCATGCCGCAAAAGAAAAATCCGGATCCAGCTGAATTAATCAGAGGTAGAGCGGGACAAAACTTTGGACAACTTCAAGCAATGTTAACTACCATGAAGGGTTTACCGCTTTCATATTACAAAGACATGCAAGAAGACAAAAAACTGGTCTTTGAGAGTTACGATATTTTGATGGAATCGATTTTAATTACTAATGAATTAATTAAAAANNTAAAACCTAATAAACAGAGAATGCTTGCTCTATCTAACGAAGGATANACTACNGCAACTGATTTTGCAGATTATTTAGTTCAAAACAAAAATCTGTCATTTAGAGANGCATATAAAATTNCTGCAAAGNTGGTAAATTATGCTGAAAAGAAAAAGAAGAAATTGAACGAACTTNATTTAAGTGAAATAAAAAAAGTNAAAAATGACTTGGATAANAATGTAATGAAAGTNTTCAATGTTAGAAATTCCGTAAATTCAAAGTCTTCATACGGAGGAACTTCTATAAAAAANATCAAAAAAATGATATTAAAACTTAAAAAGGAATTTAAATAATGAGAACATTATTAATAATAATTAGCATCAGCATAATTTGTTCTTCATGCGGTAAAAAAGGNAATCCAGAGTATAAATCTACAAGCCTCGGCAACCTAACCGTATATTCAAGATAAAAATAATGAATTCTATTCGNCTTAGGAAAAATAANCTTTGTATTGAAAATATATCAGCACTTAAGCTTGCCACAAAGTATAAAACTCCCTTTTATTGTTATTCACTTTCACAATTAAAANATAACTTTAATCGCTTTAATAATACATTNAAAACTATTAAACCAATNATATGTTTTTCTGTAAAATCTAACTCGAANTTGACTTTACTNANGGAACTAAAAAAAATTGGCTCTGGTGCNGATGTTGTATCGCTTGGAGAATTACTAAAAGCANTAAAAGCNGGAATNAATCCCAAAAAAATTGTTTTTTCTGGTGTTGGAAAAACAGAAGAGGAAATTAGAGCAGCAATAAAAAAAAGGATACTTTTAATAAATGTTGAGTCAGAAAATGAAGCTGTTCTCATTAATAAAATTNCAAAAAAATTATCCAGAAAAACTTCCATTGGAATAAGATTAAATCCCAATGTAACTGGGAAAACACATAAAAAAATCTCAACAGGTGGAAAAAACGAAAAATTTGGTTTGCTTTATAATGATTGCGTAAATCTTTGCCAAAAAATTAAAAGAATGGAAAATTTAAAATTAGAAGGATTAAGCGTTCACATCGGTAGTCAAATAACAAATATTAAACCATTTAAAGAAGTATTATCTATACTCAATAAAATACTTAATAAAACAAAAATAGATTTTAAATTTATAGATTTAGGTGGAGGCATGGGAATCTCTTACTCAAATAAAGAAAAGAAACTAAATTTAAAACAATACGCTCAACTAGTAAGAAAATTCACAAAAAACAAAAATGTTAAAATTATATTTGAACCTGGTAGATTTATTGTTGGAAACACAGCGGTGTTAATTTCCAAAATTATTTATATTAAGAAAAGTAATAATAAAAAATTCGTCATTTTGGATACCGGCATGAATGACTTAATAAGACCAGCTCTATATAANGCAGAACACAAAATAGTTCCGCTTAAAAAAACAAATAAGAGAATTGGAGGAAATATTGAATTCGTAGGTCCAGTCTGTGAAAGTGCTGATAAATTTTTAAGTCAAAAGGGTTTTGCCCAAATCAAAGAAGGCGACTATGTGGGTTTAACTCATGTAGGTGCTTATGGAATGTCTTTATCTTCAAATTACAATTGCAGACCTACCGCTGCCGAAATTATGGTAACTGGTTCTAAACATAAGTTAATTAGAAAAAGNCAAAGTTTAGAAAATTTAGTTAANAATTNATTTAANATTTAGTTTAAATGTTANTTTTAAGATCNTTATTGTTTAATCTTTTTTTGTATNNAGGAATCGTCGCTGTATTTCTAATTGCTTTACCAACACTGTTCTTGCCGCCACAATTTGCCCTACTCTTCGGAAAATGCCTAGGTCACTATGTAATTTTTATCGTAAGAATCTTTTTAGGCACGAAAGTAGAATTTAAGGGAGTCAATAATATTCCTAAAACAGAAAAATATTTTGTAGCTTCAGCACACCAGTCAATGTTTGAAACTTTTGCACTCCAAAGTGTACTTGATTATCCGGTGTTTATTGTAAAAAAAGAGCTTTTAAAAATTCCATTATTTGGACTTTATTTAAAAAAAATAAAATCAATAGAAATAGTAAGAGATACAACTACAAAAGATAACATTAGTTTCTTTGACAAAGTTGCAGCCATTATTAAAAATGAAAATAGGCCTCTTTTAATATTCCCTCAAGGCACAAGAGTAAAAGTGGATGAAAAAGTGCCCTTTAAAAAGGGAGTTGGAAGNATATACGAAGCATTAAATNTTTCNTGTGTTCCAATTGCACTAAATTCAGGTAAGGTTTGGCCAAAAAAAGGAATAGTTAAATACCCCGGTGAAATAACAGTATCTTTTTTAGAACCGATAAAACCNGGCTTAAATAGAGATGAATTTATTAAAAGTTTAGAAAAGAAAATTTATGATGAAATAGAAAATATTTCATAATTTTTACTTTCTTCCAAAATCAGGTTTCCTTACATCTTGACCTGCTTCTATAATCTCTTTTCTAATTTTTTGTGTTTTTGTAAAAATTTCCTCTAATTNCTTTCCATCTTCATTTTCAATTGCTTTCTTTAATCCCTCTAAATTTTCTATAAATTTATCNATCATTTCCGATGTGTTTTTTTTGTTTTGTATAAAAACATCTCTCCACATAATAGGATTAGAAGCTGCAATTCTTGTAAAATCTCTTAGTCCACCTGCGCTGTATTTCACAATCGAAGACTNTTTTTCATCTTGAATATTAATCGATGTATNTACAATATTATATGCTATCAAATGTGGCATATGACTTGTAATTGATAAAATATAGTCATGTTGTTTTGCATCCATAATATCAACTTTGCTTCCTATTTTTTTCCAAAAAGTCTCAAGCAATTTAACATCTTTTTCTTTTGCCTTTTTGCTCGGAGTTAAAATACACCATCTATTTTGAAAGAGTTCAGAAAATCCTGCATCAGGTCCACTTTCTTCTGTTCCAGCAATTGGATGTGATGAAATCCAAGAAACATTTTCGGGAACGGCTTTTTCAACCAAACTAATTACATTTTCTTTAACTGATCCAACGTCAGTTAATATAGTTCCTTTTTTTAATGAGTCTTTTATTTTTAAAATTACACTTTCATAGCTGCTTAAAGGAGTGGCAATTATAATTAAATCTGAGCCATCAGCCATTTTTTTGGTATCTGGGCTTGAATCATCTACTATCTTTAATTCGATTACTTTTTTGTTTACAGAATCTGATCTGTTAGAAGAAACTATTTNACTTGAAAGGCCATTTTTCTTTATTGCTCTNGCTAGAGAAGATCCAATTAAACCACATCCAATTATACATACTTTCTTAAACATTATTTAAAAATACTCCCTACAGATTGAATAAAGTGCTCATTTGCATGTTCATTTCCGATGGTTAATCTTAAAGCATTAGGTATTTTATATTGTGTCATTTTTCGTAAAATTAGACGTTTGCTAGCTAATTTTTCAAAAGCTTCATCAGAGTTAATTTTTGTTTCATCAAAATTCATCAAAAAGAAATTTGCTGTAGGTTCATTTGTTCTAATTTTATATCTCTTTAAAATAGAAAATATTTTTTTTGACCATAATGTATTATGCTTAATTGCTCTTTCTGTCCATTCGTTATCCTTAATACCCTCAATGCCTGCAGCAAGGGCAACTCTGTTAACATTAAAAGGGGGTTTGATTTGATACATTNAATCAATAATTTNTTTAGACGAATAACCCCAGCCCAATCTTAAACCAGCAAGACCGTAAATCTTAGAAAAAGTTCTGGTAATTAAAACGTTTNCCTGATCCTTAAAAAGATCTAATCCAGAAGTAAAATCATCTTTGTTTAAAAATTCAAAGTANGCATCATCAACTACTAGTAATATGTCATTTCTAAGTTTTTTTCTTAATTTAAGCATTTCATTTTCAGATAAATAAGTCCCTGTNGGATTGTTCGGATTAGCAATAAATACTATTTTGGTTTTATCGGTAACCTTTTTTAATATTTCATCAACTGATGCTTTAAAGTTTTTTTCCTTAGCTAATAACACCTTAGCCTTATGAAGGGATGCGTATATCCTGTGCATGATAAATCCAAATTTCGTAACAATAACCTCGTCTTCTGGTTCCAAAAATAATTGACACGTCAAATCAAATATCTGATCTGATCCAGCTCCACAAATAATTCTTTTTGAATCAATGTTAAATTTACTAGATAAAACATCTCTTAAAGAATTTGAGTCAGATTCTGGATACTTAAAAATTTTATCTTTATCTCTTTCAAATGCCTCGATTGCTTTCGGGCTTGGTCCTAAAGCAGATTCATTTGCAGATAATTTGATTGGATTATCAATTTTTTTTAGTTGAGATAATCCTCCCACATACCTTTCGACATCTATTTTTATCGGTTTTGGCAAAGTCATAATTCAAAATAATATATAAGTTGTATCGGTAAATACTATATACGGGGCTTTGTGGCAAAATAAATACAACCTAAATTGACAATAGATGTACTTTTTAGTACAAAAAGGCGGCGCTGATTTAACTTGAATTGCGAGCGCTTAAAAAAAACAGCTAAAAAAGGTTTTTTTGCCCAGTATAGCTGGGCTTTTTTTTTATTTGATATGTATAAAGAAACTAAAAACATAAAAAAATTAATTATTGATCAATCTCTTGAGCTTGATTGCGGAAAAACGATTAAAGATTTTCCTTTAGCTTATGAAACATATGGAACTTTGAATAAAAGTAAGACCAATGCAATACTTGTATTCCATGCTTTAAGCGGAGATCAGTTTGTGACCAATATCAATCCAATTACCAATAAAAAAGGATGGTGGACAACTGCTGTAGGTCCTGGAAAGGCAATTGATACTGACAAATTTTTTGTCATTTGTGTAAACGTTTTGGGTGGATGCATGGGAAGTATTGGACCAAAAGAAATAAATCCAGAAACTAATGAATTATTTGCTACTACATTTCCTGTAATTACAATCAAAGACATGGTTAAAGCTCAAATTTACTTATTAGAACATTTAGGTATTAATAAACTACTTTCTGTCACAGGTGGATCAATGGGGGGTATGCAAGTTCTACAATTTGCCTCCTTATATCCTGATAAAACATATTCTGCTATTCCAATAGCATGTAGCGCAAGTCACTCAGCACAAAATATTGCATTCAATGAACTTGGGCGACAAGCAATCATGGCTGATCCTAACTGGAATAAAGGAAATTATTTTAAAACAAATTTGTCTCCAGATAAGGGTTTAGCTGTGGCAAGAATGGCAGCACATATAACTTATTTATCAGATAAGGGTCTACAAGAAAAATTTGGAAGAAAATTACAAGTAAAAGGTAATCTTAAATTTAGTTTTGATGCTGATTTTCAAATAGAAAGTTACCTAAGACATCAGGGTTCAGTTTTTGTCGATCGATTTGATGCAAATAGCTATTTATATATCACTCGAGCTATGGATTATTTTGATTTGACAAAACAATTTAATGGAAATCTTGCTAATGCATTTAAAAAAACAAAAACAAAATTTTGTGTTATTTCTTTTTCGTCAGATTGGTTGTATCCCACAAAAGAAAATAAAGAAATTGTTATTGCTTTAAATGCTAGTGGTGCCAATGTGAGTTTTGTTGAAATCAATTCAGATAAAGGACATGATTCATTTTTATTAGATATCCCCGAATTTTTAAAAACTTTGGGTGAATTTATTAACTCCAATTATAAAGAATTTAATAATGAAACAAGAATTTAACGTAATATCTCAAATAATTCAAAACAATAAAAGAGTGTTAGATATTGGTTGTGGAGACGGAACGCTTATGCAATACCTTAAGTCCAATCAACAGAATGATGTTAGAGGTCTAGAACCTCAAAAGAATCTTGTACAAAAATGTATTGCAAAAGGTCTTTCGGTTATTGAAGGCGATGCAGAAAAAGAATTAGTCCAATTCCCCAACAAATCATTTGATTATGCTGTGCTAAGTCAAACACTTCAGGCCTTTCTTACTCCTGAAGAAGTTTTAAAACAATTGCTTAGAATTGGGAAACAAACGATTGTTTCAATTCCTAATTTTGGATATTGGAAAGTGCGTCTTCATTTATTATTTAAGGGAACAATGCCCATAACCAAA
>JAESSC010000039.1 GCA_016764285.1 Pelagibacteraceae bacterium | reverse complement strand
AATTTTTACTTGGCTGTTAAAATCTTTACTAAAAGTTTTTCTATCATCTTTTTTATAAAGAGACTTAAGTAGAGGTTGTGCATCAAAAACTTCTCCTGAAATTATAATTTTTTCTGATTTATTAATTGAAAAATCATTATTTTTAATTTCATTTAAAAAGGTTTTAATCTCTAATTTTTCAAAATCGACCGTCTCTAAGTTTTTGTTTAATTTTATATTAGATAAATATATTCTAGTTTTATCAGCTAAAAGTTTTAAGTCTCGTATATAATAATGTTTGTCTAAAATAAAATTAACATCAAAAATTAACTCTGACTTTTTTCCATGATTTTTTTTATAATTTAATTTTGAAATATTAATTGTAGAATCTGTCAAATCGACAGTTCCCTTAATATCAAAGCTTTTTTTATTATAATTATATTTGTTTTTAATTTTGAAACTATCAAACTGATCATTGATTTTTATTAAACCATTTAACTCTATAATTTGATCAGATTTGGATTTAGTGAATTTAATATTAGTGTCTTTAAGAGTTATTTTGGAGTCGTATAATGGTAAATATTTTCTAATTGTTTTTTTTTCTTCTGTGTGTAATTTAAGGGAAGCGATATCACCCTCCGTTGAATATGATAAATTTTTTATTTTAAATTTATTATCTAAATCAAATTTTATATTTGTTTTTAAATCTGCAGTGCCATTAATATCTTTGAAAAAATTAGTTTTTAAGCCAAATAAGGAGGATATTAGTTTAATTTCAGAAAAGCTTAATTTTCCATTTGTGTGTAACAAGCTTTTTATTTTCGTTTCATTTTCTTCACGCTTTAAATTGATTGTACTGCCTGCTAACTCAAGGTCAAATAGAGAACCTTTTTTAATTATTACTACAAACCCTTTATTTTCAACTCCTTTACCATGACTTATTTCGGTAGTTAGATTTTTGATTGCAAATTTTTTAGTTAAATTGATTGAAGCATCTGATACTTTCCCAAAAAATTCATAATCTTTCCCAATGCTTCCATCTGGGTTAAATGGAATAACAAATTCTCCTTCTAAATTTCCTTTTTTAAATATTTTGCTAAATCGTTTATTTATAATTCGTGGTAAAAAGATATTAGTAATTTTGGTTAGATCTTTTATATCGTCTTTTATAAAAGTAACTTCAGCTCTCTTTAATAAAAAATCTGAACTAAAAAAAGATTTTAATGATATAAATAAATCTAGTTTTGATAAATCAATTTCATTATTTTTAATCAAAATTTTTGGTTTTTGCAGTTTAACAACAAGATCTAATTCAGTTGGATTGAGGTGTATTTTCGTTTTTTGAAATTCTAACTTTACGTTCTGATTTATTTCATTAGTTTTATTTTTAATTAAATTATCAAATTTATCTGTTTCTAAACCAAAGTAGGTAAGAAAAATTACTACAGAAACAATAACTATTAAGACTATTAAAAAAAATCTTAAAAAAAATTTTCCCATATTTACTTATTGTTTATCCTTGCTTTGATAAAGAGCTGCTTCTAAAAACCCATTTATGTCGCCGTCTAGTACACTTTCCGGATCCGTATTTTCTAGGTTATTTCTTAAATCTTTAACTAATTGATACGGCTGCAAAACATAAGATCTGATTTGATGACCCCATCCAATATCTGTTTTTGATTTAGCTAAATTTTCTGATGCTTCTTCTTTCTTTTGTATTTCATAATTATATAAACGGGCTTTTAACATATTAAAACATGTTGCTTTATTTTTATGTTGAGATCTCTCATTTTGACACTGAACTACAATGTTAGTTGGTAAATGGGTAATTCTAACCGCGCTGTCAGTTGTGTTTACATGTTGTCCTCCTGCTCCACTAGCTCTGTATGTATCTATTCTGATATCATTTTCTTTAATGTCTATTTTAATATTGTCTTCTATAACCGGATAAACCCAAACGCTAGCAAAACTCGTATGCCTTCTTGCTCCAGAATCAAAAGGTGAAATTCTTACTAATCTGTGAACTCCCGATTCTAGCTTAAGCCATCCATACATATAAGGTCCCATTACTTTAAGTGTACTAGATTTTATTCCTGCCTCATCACCTCTATGCTCGCTAATTATTTCATATTTACATTTTTTCTTTTCTATCCATTTAGAATACATCCTTCTCAACATTTGTGCCCAATCTTGACTTTCTGTTCCACCGGCCCCAGCGTGTATTTCTAAATAAGCACCTAAATGATCATTCTCTCCGGATAAGAAACATTCGACTTCTGTTTTTTTTATTTGATTGTGTAATAAATTTAGTTTTTCACCACAATCTTTTAATACTACAGTATCATTTTCTTTTGAAGCAAGTTTTAAAAGTTCTTCTAAATTTTCCAATTCATTTACTGTAGAATTAAAATTATTAGAAATATCTTCGAAGAATTTTTTTTCTTTAAGAATTTTTTTGGCAGAAAATTTATCTTTCCAAAAATNANTTTNTGTTATTTTTTTNTCNAANGTNTGNATTTTANCTTNNNTNTNATTTTTNTCAAAGATACCNCCTNACNTTATTTNNNANTTTNTTTATNTCAAAAATNTNATTTTTTAAATCATCCATATTTAATAAAATCTTAAAATTGATCTTTTATTATTAAAATCATATAANTGCAACTTATCTTTATTTAATGACTTTTCAAGTCTAGTGATAAAATTATNTTNTAATTTAAAAGATTCGTAAATTACTTTTGTTGTATTAATATTTNGTGGTAATCCAGTTTCTGCATCAACCATCACTAGATANATATTTTTTGGAATTCTAAANGGAAGNGCATCTCTTTTTTTTACTACATTTTCAACAAATTTTTTAAAAATTGGCAAAGCCGCTTTTGCNCCAGTTTCGTATCTACCTAAACTTTGAGGTTCATCAAANCCAACGTANACACCNATAACTAGTNTTGAGGTAAANCCCAAAAACCAAGCGTCCATGTTTTTGTTGGTTGTTCCAGTTTTGCCAGCCAAATTTAGGTTTAAACTTCTTAATTTTGTTCCTGTTCCCCTTTTAATAACTCCTTCCATCATCGATGTAATTTGATAAGCTGTTTCAGGAGAAATAATCTGTTCTCTATTGTCTTGAATTGTTGGTATTTCATCTTTTAAGTAGGACATATTTTCACAACCAATACACTTTCTCTTATCAGCATTAAAAATTGTTTTGCCTCTTCTATCTTGAATTCTATCAATAAAAATTGGTGTTACNTTTTTTCCCCCGTTTGCAAATGTACAATAGGCATTGGTAAGTTGAATAAGGGTCGTTTCGGCNGCACCCAAGGAGACNGATAAAATTTCTGGAATATCATTGTATATGCCAAAATTATTTGTAATCTTTGACATTTGATNAAAACCAACTTTTTGAGCTANACGCACAGTTATTAAATTTCTCGATTTTTCTAGTCCNGTTCTCAAAGTTGAGGGTCCATAAAATTTCTTTCCGTAATTTTCCGGTTTCCAAGTTTTCAATCCTTCTCCCTGATCCATGACAAAAGGAGCATCTAAAACTAAAGTTGATGGTGTAAAACCATTTTCTAAAGCCGCTGCATAAACAAACGGTTTAAATGCAGAACCTGGTTGTCTCTTCGCTTGTGTTGCTCNATTAAATTCACTCAATTTGAAACTAAAACCACCAACCATAGCTAGCACTCTTCCAGTATAAGGATCCATCACTACAATNGCTCCGTTAATTTTAGGTAGTTGTTTTAAATTCCATTTATTTTTTTTTATTTTTTTTACGTAGATNATGTCGTTTAAATTTAAAAGATCTTCAAAACTCTTTTTTCTAACCCAGCTAACATTATTAAAATCAATAAAACCTATTTCTTTGTTTTCAGTTTCAATTTTTGCAGTTAATTTATCTACGTTAATTACTTTTGCCAGTTTCCAATTTAAACTTTTATCAAGAGTTAATTCTTGAATATTCTTTTGCCAATCTATTGTTTTTATATTTGTTATTGGGCCTCGCCAACCATGTCTTCTATCATACTGNTCCAAACCTTCTCTAAGTGCTTTTAAAGCTTCAATTTGATATTGAGAATTTAAAGGAGTTCTTATTGATAGGCCCCCTTTGTATAGTTTATCATAACCATAAGTGTCAATAACTATTCTTCTTACTTCTTCTGAATAAAAATTTGCATCTTCAAGTAGTTTAATTTTTCTTTTTTTTGTTTTTATTTCTTTCTTTTTAAAATCTTCATATTCAGCTTTATTAATGTATGAATTNTCATATAAATTTTTTAAAACAAAATTTCTTCTTATCGTGGCTNTTTTCTTTGATTTATAAGGATTATATTTGCTAGGTGCTCTTGGAAGGGCCGCAAGAAGAGCGGCTTCGTCATAATCTAGATCTCTTACTGATTTATCAAAATACTCTAGACTAGCTGCGGCAACTCCATATGTACCTTCGCCCAAATATATTTGATTTAAATATAGTTCCATAATTCTTTCTTTTGAGTACGCTNTTTCAATTCTAAATGCTAAAATAGCCTCTTTAATTTTCCTTTTTACAGAAACCTCGTTTGTTAACAAAAAATTTTTCGCCACCTGTTGTGTGATCGTAGATGCACCCTCCAATCTTTTGGTTGAAAAAATATTTNTTACATTTTTGATTATTGCTCTAGTGACACTTTTTGCGTCTACACCTGGATGAGAAAAAAAATTTTTATCCTCAGCTGATAAAAATGAATAAATTACTTTTTTGGGTANAGAATCATAGGGAATAAANANTCTTTTTTGTAGNGCATNNTCAGCNATNAGTTGNCCNTCCCCAGAATGTACTCTNCTTGAAATTGGAGGTTTGTAGTTAGATAGTATTTTNTAATCGGGAAGATCTGAAGAAAAATACCAAAGAGTCGANAATGAGAACATCAAACCNAATGTNANAAAGACAATTGTTAATTTTATAATTGTTTTGAAAAAAATTNCCACTAATTCAAAGAAATAATTGAATTCTGGCTTTCTTAAGGCATTTTATAATATTAATCTGAATTATAAGAAAAAATTACATATATTTCTTAGTAAATTTAAGATATAGTTACCTTTTAGTTATTAACAAAATTCAATTTTATGAACAGAACTATCATTACAAACAGGAATAATTTTTCATGGAAAAAAATTTATACATTGATGCTTCGCATCCGGATGAAATTAGAGTCGTACTTAAATCAAAAAATTACATTGAAGAATATGAGTACGAGAATAAAAATAAACTTCATTTAAAAAATAATATTTATTTAGGAAAAGTAAGCAGAATTGAACCTTCTTTGCAGGCTGCTTTTNTTAACTACGGAAAACAAAGNCATGGTTTTTTAGCATTCAATGATATCCAGACAGATTACTATCAAATACCNCATGATGANAAANNNAAACTTAANNNNGAGGAAGAAAATTTAAGATTAGAACTNAAAGAAAAAAGCAAAAANNTNGAAGAAATTGAAAAANCGTCAGANNCAATNNNTNANNNNGTTGATNTAAATGANAATAAAAATGGAAATAATNATACNAATGAAAAANCTAAAGATGAAAGTTGGNCNATAGAAAGAAATAGNCAATTTAATGAACTCANAAAAANANATGGNNTNAAAAGNTANAAAATACAGGAGGTGATAAAGCCAGATCAAATAGTTTTGGTTCAAATTTTTAAAGATGAAAGAGGTCAAAAGGGCGCTGCAATGACAACTTTTATCTCTTTAGCTGGCAAATATAGTGTTCTGATGCCAAATACATCAAAAGGAGGTGGCATTTCTCGAAAAATAACCAATTCTGACGATAGAAAGAAAATTAGAAATATTCTTAACGAAATAAAAATTCCTGAAAGCATGGGTTTAATTGTTAGAACTGCAGGTTTAAATAAAACAAAAAATGAGCTTAATAATGATATTTTAAACACTATTGGTACATGGGAAGAAATTAAAAGTAAGGCAGTTAGTTCTATTGCGCCCGCTTTAGTTCATGAAGAAGGTGATATTATTAAAAGGGCCTTAAGAGATATGTATGATAATGAAACTAAAAATGTAGTTGTGGAAGGAAATGAAGGATACCAAAAGACAAAAATTTTCATGAAACTTTTAATGCCAGAAAATGTAAATAAAGTAAAAAAATATAGAGGAAAAATACCTCTTTTTCATGATATGGAAATTGAAAAAAAATTAAATCAAATTTTTGAACCCACTGTAAAATTAGACTCAGGTGGATACATTGTTATCAATCCAACTGAAGCATTAGTATCGATCGATATAAATTCTGGGCAATCTACTAAAGAGGTAAATATAGAAAAAACGGCAGTAAAAACTAACCTTGAAGCTGCAGAAGAAATATCAAGACAAATCAAAATAAGAGATCTTTCGGGACTAATTGTAATAGATTTTATCGATATGTTTAGTTTTCAAAACAAAAGAAATGTTGAAAGAAGATTAAGAGATAAACTAAAAGATGATAGAGCAAGAATACAATTTGGAAGAATAAGTAATTTTGGACTGTTAGAGATGACACGTCAAAGATTGAGAGAAAGCTCAGTGAAGTGGAATATGACTCTCTCACTCGATTCTTTTGCTCTAAAAATTATAAAAAAAGCTGAAGAATTTGCTTTTTCAAATAAGGCTAAAATTATAAATTTAAGTATTCCTGAAAAAGTTAAAATTTTTATTGAAAAAAATTTGGTAAAAGAAATAAATCATTTTAGGAAGAAATATAAATTCGAATTCAACTTGATTTCAGATAAAAATTTAATACTTCCTGAATATAAAATAGATTTACTTAATAAAAATAAAAAAATTATAAAAAAAATTGAAAATCTTGAAAAAATTGAAAAAATTGAAAAAAAATTTATAGAAAAAGATTTTATCAAAAAAGATAAATTTAAAAAAAAATATAATTATAAGTCAAAAAAAAGAAAATATAGTTTTGATAATAAAAAATTAGCTAGGTATTAATTTTTCANAAAATCAAATTAAATTTTCTTGTGGAGATGAGGAGNNGCCATATTTTCTTTTTTTCATTCTNTCAGCTTTAAAAGCTTTCCTGCCAGCTAAAACAGCATGTTTCATTGACTCTGCCATCAAAACTGGATTTTTAGCTTCGGCAATTGCTGTATTAACCAAAACACCATCGCAACCTAATTCCATTGCAATAGTCGCGTCAGAAGCAGTACCAACTCCAGCATCAACAATGACTGGAACTGTTGATTGCTCTTTTATTAAAGTTATATTTGTTCTATTTTGGATACCAATACCGGAACCAATTGGCGCTGCTAATGGCATAATCGCACATGCTCCGGTATCTTCTAATTTTTTTGATAAAATCGGATCGTCGGTACAATAAACCATAACTTCAAAGCCTTCTTTGACTAAAATTTCTGTTGATTTTATTGTTTCAATCATATTTGGATATAATGTTTTCTTATCTCCTAAAACTTCCAACTTGACCAATCTCCAATCTCCAATTTCGCGAGCTAACCTAAGTGTTCTCAGAGCATCTTCTGATGTGTAACATCCTGCAGTATTTGGAAGATAAGTAATAGATTNTGGATCTAAATAATCCATTAATAAAGGTTGATTTTTATCTAAAATATTTACTCTTCGAACTGCTACTGTAACAATGTCTGCNTCAGAAGCTTTAACTGCATCGGCTGTTTCTTTAAAATCTTTATATTTTCCTGTACCAACAATTAATCGAGATTTAAAATTTTTATTTGCTATTGTAAAAACATCTTGCATATCTTTTAACCTCCGCCAATAAAATGGACAATTTCTACCTTATCTCCTTTATTTAAAATAACTTTCGGATATTTATTTTTTTCAACAATTGCACCATTAACTTCAATGGCCACTTTAGTTNTTTTAATTTTTAGCTTGTTTAGTAATTGGTTTAAGTTAGTTTCAATATTTATTTCGTATGGACTTCCGTTTAATTGTATTTTTGCCACATTTAAGTTATTCATTACANNTACTTTANCTTATTNNAATTTAAATGACAAAAAAAATACTAATTATNAATGGACCTAATTTAAATCTTCTTGGTGATAGAGAAAAATCAAAATATGGAAATGACACTCTTGAAACGGTTAGGAAAAAATGTGAGTCACATTCAAAATCAATCCATGTTGAAATAGAATTTGAACAATCTAATATAGAAGGCGAAATTGTCACAATAATACAAAAGGCAAAAGGTATCTTTGATGGAATAATAATTAATGCAGCGGGATACACTCATACTTCAGTTGCAATTTTGGATGCCCTTTTAGCTGTTAAATTGCCTGTTATCGAAGTTCATATAACAAACATTTACAATCGAGAAGAATTTAGAAGTAAATCCTTAATAAGCAAAGCCGCAAAAGGAATTATTTGTGGATTTGGTGTGAATGGATATATTATGGCATTAGACTCTATGAAGGAACTTCTTAGACAACAAA
The DNA here is from genome assembly GCA_016764285.1 of Pelagibacteraceae bacterium. Classification (GTDB taxonomy): domain Bacteria; phylum Pseudomonadota; class Alphaproteobacteria; order Pelagibacterales; family Pelagibacteraceae; genus AG-414-E02. The sequence continues at coordinate 2,327 of JAESSC010000039.1, read as the reverse complement.
ATGAAAATAAATAAAAAAATTATTGAAGAGCTTGTAGGTTATTTAAAGGAATTTAATCTCAGTGAAATTGAGTACTCTGAAGGTACAACAAAAGTAAAGGTTTCCCGATCTATAAATAGCCCAGGCGTAATATCTGCCGAAACAGAAAAAAAAAAATCTATAATTAAANNTGCGGGTATGCACATAACCTCTCCAATTGTAGGCACAGCTTACCTAGCTCCAGAACCGGGAGCAAAAAAATTCGTGGAAATTGGACAAAAAATAAAAAAAGGACAAACCATCATGATTNTTGAAGCTATGAAGACGATGAATCATGTTCCNTCAACTCAAGATGGAGTAGTTAGTGAAGTTCTGATAAAAGACGGAGAGCCTGTAGAATTTGGACAACCTCTTATTTCAATTAAATAGTGTTTAAAAAAATTTTAATTGCTAACCGNGGTGAAATTGCGGTTCGTATAATTAGAGCATGCAAAGAACTAAATATACCAACGGTTGCCATTCACTCTGATGTGGATAAAGATGCAATGCATGTGAGATTAGCAGAAGAAAGTATTTGCATAGGATCACACAAACCACAAAATAGCTATTTGAATATAGCAGCAATTATGACTGCCGTTGATGTAACTGGCGCTGATGCTGTTCATCCTGGATATGGCTTTCTTTCAGAAAATTACCATTTTGCAGAAATAGTTAACAAAAGTAATATAAAATTTATTGGCCCCAGTGCAGAAATAATGAAAAAGATGGGANATAAAATTGAAGCAAAAAGGATTGCAAAAAAATTTGGTCTTCCCGTTATTGAAGGATCTGATGGAAATATTAATTCGTTAGAAGAGGCAAAAAAAATTTGTTCANGTATAGGATATCCCATTTTAATTAAAGCTTCTGCTGGTGGAGGNGGAAAAGGAATGAAACTTGTAAAAAATGAAAATGAGTTAAATGATTCTCTTTCNTNAACTAAACTAGAAGCAAAAANATATTTTGGGAATGATGAAATATATATTGAAAAATTTTTTGAAAAACCTAGACATATAGAAGTACAAANTTTATCAGATAAAACTACCACCATACATTTAGGTGAAAGAGACTGCACCGTACAACGAAAACATCAAAAACTTATCGAAGAATCTCCAAGCCCAGTATTAAATGAAAGTACAAGGCAAGATCTATTAAATAAAACCATAGAAATGGTTAGCAAACTTAACTATGAGGGGGCAGGTACAGTTGAGTATATCTATAATAATGGAAAATTTTTTTTCTTGGAGATGAACACTAGAATTCAAGTTGAACACCCCGTTTCGGAAATAATCGCTGGAATAGATATTATTAAGGAACAAATAAAAATAGCCTCAACAGGGAAAACGGCATTAAAACAGTCCGATATAAACTTTAGGGGTCATGTTATAGAATGTAGAATAAATGCAGAAGATCCTAGCAAAAACTTTCAACCAAGCCCTGGAACTATTGATGTTTGCCATCTACCTGCGGGTTTTAGAACTAGAGTAGACGGNGCAATATTTCAGGGTTGCAAGATCACTCCACACTATGACAGTTTAATTTGTAAACTCATTTGCCAAGGTAGGAACAGAACTGAAGCCATACAAAGACTTCAAAGATCACTAGATGAATTTGTGCTTGAGGGCATCACTACTACAATAGAATTGCATAAAAAAATATTAANNCATAAAAAATTTATTAATTCTGACTTTGATGTAAATTGGTTAGCTAATGAATCGTTTTATTAGATATTTTCACAACTAGTAATCCATAAATCATAAATTGGGTGGTCGATTGATTGTAGAGTGGGACTAGATGCAAACGTCCAACCATTAAATAAAAAAACCTGATTATTNTCCTTAGCGGATAAATCTTTAACTTGTATATANGCAACTGCATCNGAAGTGTCACTACNTTCAGAAAGTTGACATTTCANAGCTTGAATTTCTAATGAACCAAAAANTTTTTTNTCNCCAANNGCTAATNTAATCGAAGATGTTTTAGCAGTTATTTTNTCTAAAGCNGTTAAATTAATATAAACTTTNTCATCTTTCAAAGATTTNGNTTCACTAGAAATATNGNNNCTTTTATTTAAAGTAATATTTTTNTCTTNTATTTTTTCTAGTTCAGTTTTNTCTTCNTCAAAAGTTGGAGATAATTCTTCTAAATTTATTAATGGAACCNNTTCNATTNTATCNTCTGCTAANACAAAGANAGNATTTGTCNAAATNAAAANTAAANAAAAAAANAAATTAAAATTTCCAAGTTTCATATTTTTTCATATTTTTTTTNGAATCAAAAGTTANCGAACCATCCGGTTTNTGAGCCTT
>JAESSC010000004.1 GCA_016764285.1 Pelagibacteraceae bacterium | reverse complement strand
ACACTATGAGATAAATTTAACGAACTAAATTTTTTATTTGTAGGAATTTTTACTACATANTCTGCGCAATTTAATTCATCATTCGATAANCCAGAGTTNTCNGGTCCAAAAATTATTCCAATTTTTTGTTTGTTTTTTANTTTTTTATTTAAATCAAAAATAGAAATAATTTTTTTGTTAACNTTTCTTATTCTTGNNGTCGTTGCAAAAACTTGATCTANATCACCAATCGATTTATCAAGCGAATTATAAATTTTTGATGATTGTAAAATATTTTTNGCACCAACTGAGGTCGCTATGGCTTTTTGATTAGGCCATCCACTTCGAGGATTGACTATTCTTAATTTGCTTAACTTAAAATTTTTAAGNGCTCTAGCGGTTGCTCCAATATTTTCTCCTAATTGNGGTCTNACTAAAATAAAATAGATATTTTTATAACTCATTAATTGTTAGCNGGAGCCTTTTCTTTGTAGAGCTTATAATCAAGACTATCTATTAATGCTTTGAACGATGCTTCAATAATATTTGGAGAAACTCCAATAGTAAACCAGCTTTTCCCATTTCTGTCAGTGCTTTCAATTGAAACTCTTGTTGTCGCATTGGTTCCTGTATTTAAAATTCTAACNTTGTAATCNACTAACTTTAAATCTTTTAAGTATTTCGAATATTTTTCAACTTTACCAACATTTGATCTGATAGCATTATCCAAAGCATTTACTGGACCATTTCCAGATCCTTCACAAACAATTTCTTGTCCGTCAACAATTATATGTGCTCTGGCAAAAGAGTTAATTTTTTCAGAGGAATCTTTTTTTACAGAAACATCATATTTAGAAATTGTTAAATANTTTGGAATTTCTCCTAAGAGACGTCTAGCCAATAATTCAAATGATGCATCAGCACCATCATAAGAATAGCCTACGAACTCTCTATCTTTAACTTCGTTAAGCAATCTTTGAACTTTAGGATCATTTTTATCAATTTTAATTCCGTACTTCTCTAATCTTGACATGATATTTGACTTGCCAGCTTGATCAGAAATAATAATATTTCTCACATTGCCAACTAAACTAGGATCTATATGTTCGTACGTTTTGGGATCTTTGCTTACTGCCGAAACGTGCAAACCACCCTTGTGAGCAAAAGCAGAAGGACCAACATAAGCGGAGCGTCTATTGGATTTTCTATTTAATATTTCATCTAATAATCTTGAATATTCAGTAAGTGTTTTAATTTTATCTTTATTAATTTTAATTTCAAATTTACTGTTTAAAGATTTTTTAAGAACCAATGATGGAATTAATGAAATCAAATTTGCATTGCCGCATCTTTCCCCTAATCCATTAATTGTTCCCTGAATTTGCCTAACACCAGCCAAAACAGCTGCTAAACTATTTGCCACAGCATTTTCTGTATCATTGTGAGCATGAATTCCAAGATTCTTTCCTGGTATTTTCTGGCTTACTTTAGAAACTATATCCCCCACTTCATTTGGTAAAGTTCCACCATTCGTATCGCAAAGTACAATCCATCTAGCTCCCTCATCAAAAGCAGTTTTGATACAACTTAATGCATACTCTGGATTATTTTTATAGCCATCAAAAAAATGTTCTGCATCAAACATAAATTCTTTCTTTTTTTTGACAAATAATTTAGTTGACTCTTTAATATTTTCTAAATTCTCTTTGTTAGTTATGCCCAAAGCTACATCAACATGAAAATCCCATGATTTNCCAACTAAGCAAATTGCGGAAGCTTTTGAATTTATCAATGCGGATAATCCTGGATCATTTTCTGCACTTCTACCNGTTTTTTTAGTCATACCGAAAGCTGTAAAAATAGTATTATTCAGTTTTGGTGGATTGTTAAAAAAAGTTGTATCTAAAGTATTAGCNCCNGGCCANCCACCNTCTAAATAATCAACTCCTAAATCAGATAGNGCTTNAGCTATTTTATTTTTATCATCAAGAGAAAAATTAACTCCTTCTGTTTGCGCCCCATCTCTAAGTGTTGTGTCAAAAATATATATTTTTTCTTTGCTCATTTATATTTCCAAGTTGTTTTATCTTTTTTATCTTCAATAATTACACCATTAGTCTCTAATTTTTTTCTTATAGTATCCGCTAATTTATAATCTCCTTTTTTCCTTGCATTATTTCTATCTATAATCTTTTGATGAATAAAACCTTCATCAACTTTAGCTCTTTGTTTTTTAAAATTTTTCCAAGACTTAACATCTTCTCCAAATAAACCAATTAATTTACAAGAAGATAAAAATNTAACTTTTGAAGATTTATTTCCCCTGGATGCTTTATCATAAAGTGAATGAAGTTTGGATATATATTCCGGTGTATTTAAATCTTCCAGAAGTGAGTCTAATACATCATCTGGTAATTCTTCTGNTGTTGTTTCATCAAATTGGCTATACCATTTATCCAATGTGTTTTCACTTTCAGTAATTAATTTTTCACTCCAATCTAATGGTTGCTTATAATGGGAGCTCAAAAGAGCTAATCTTACAACTTGTCCATTCACTGTTTCTCTCAATTTCTTAACAGTTACAATATTACCAATAGATTTTGACATTTTTTCTTTAGCAAAGGTAACATAACCATTGTGTATCCAATAATTTGCAAAATTATCTGTACGATTTGCACAGCGAGATTGGGCAATTTCATTTTCATGGTGAGGAAAAACAAGATCAAGTCCACCGCCATGAATATCGAATTTTTTACCTAAGAACTTTTCACTCATAACGGAACATTCTAAATGCCAACCAGGACGTCCTCTTCCCCAAGGAGAATCCCAACCTGGATCGTTGGACTCAGAAGGTTTCCAAAGAACAAAATCAAGTGGATCTTTTTTAAATTTTGAAACTTCCACTCTTGAACCAGCAACCAGTTCATCTGATTTTTTATTTGACAATTTTCCATAATCTTTAAAAGAAGATACAGAAAAATAAACATGTTTTTTGTTTTCATAAGCATGTTTGTTTTTTATCAAATTCGTAATCATACTAACCATTTCTTGAATATGTTCAGTTGCTTTAGGTTCAAAGTTTGGTTTTAAGCAATTTAAATATTTACAGTCTTCGTAAAAACTAGTTGTAATAGTTTTAGTTAATTCTTTAATTGTTTGTTTATTCTTTTTAGATGACTCAATTATTTTATCATCAACATCCGTAATATTTCTAACGTAAGTAATTTTATTTTTGCCATATACTTTCAATAAAAGTCTATATAGGACATCAAAAACCACTAGCGGCCTAGCATTACCAATATGTGGAAAATCATAAACTGTTGGACCGCAAACATACATGCCAATTTTATTATAATCTATCGGCATAAATTTTTCTTTTTTTCTCGATAAGGTATTAAAGAGATTTAAATTTTTAGTCATTTTTCATTTTGCAAATAGGAATAGGATTCATTTTATGCAAATTCTTTTTTCTAATTTCTAAGTACTTTTTATATCCAGAGCTGTTTGGATTTTTCATTGCTTTTTCTAATTCTTCATAAGTCATACCTAGTTGCCTAACATCTGTTCTTCCATCATCCCACAAACCATCAGTGGGTTGGGCTTTAACAATTTCTTCTAGTACTCCTAAGTATTTGCCCATTTCCCATATTTGGGATTTAGTGCAATCTGCAATAGGTGATATATCAACACCGCCATCTCCATATTTGGTGTAAAAGCCAACACCAAAATCTTCAACTTTGTTACCTGTGCCTACTACTATCCCATTGTTTGAAGCAGCTGTCTGATAAAGTGTCGTCATTCTTAGTCTAGCTCTGGAATTTGCCATACCATGCTCATTATCAAATTGAGTCAATGAAGTTTTAAAAGATTTAAAAACATTATCTAAATTAATTAAATAACTTTCTACATTTTTAAATTTATTTTTAAGCCATTCTTGATGTTTTAAACTTAAATTGTGCTGTTCTTTTATTTGCTTCATAGGCATAGAAAGTACAATAGTTTTTTTTCCAGTAAGTGCACAAAGCGTACTTGTTACTGAAGAGTCAATTCCTCCAGAAATACCTATCACTAAAGCATCGGGCTCTTTTGGCATAGATTTGCAATAATCGCTTATCCAGCTTTTTATGTATTCAACCATTTCTGATGTTTGCATAATATTAATATCCTTTTGTTAAAATAGATCTTAATAATTAAAATTCAATTATTAAGATGCTGCTTGAATAATATTCTTTGAATATTGAGAGTTTTTCTTAATCTCGTCCGAAATTAAGAAAGCTAGTTCTAATGCTTGATTTGCATTAAGTCTCGGATCACAATGGGTGTGATATCTATGCGATAAATCCTTTTCGGATATTTTTTGTGCACCACCAATGCATTCTGTAACGTTTTGACCTGTCATCTCTATATGTAAACCACCTGCGTAACTTCCTTCTGCTTGATGAACAGCTAATACTCTTTTTACTTCTTTAAAAATATTATTAAAAGGTCTGGTTTTAAATCCATTGGCAGATTTAATTGTATTTCCGTGCATAGGATCACATGACCAAACAACATTTAGACCTTCTTTCTTGATTGCCCTAATTAATTTAGGTAAAAATTTTTCAACATTATTTGCTCCAAATCTAGATATAAGAGTTATTCTACCTGGCTCATTATTAGAATTTAAAATATTGCAAAGTTTAATTAATTCTGAATCTTTTAAAGTTGGTCCGCATTTTATACCAAGCGGGTTTTTGATCCCCTTGCAAAATTCAACATGGCCACCGTTCGTCTGTCTTGTTCGATCGCCAATCCAAACAAAATGTGCTGAAGTGTCATGATATTCTCCTGAAGTAGAGTCAATTCTAGTCATAGCTTGCTCGAATGGTAAGAGTAAAGCTTCATGAGAAGTAAAAAAATTTACCGTTCTTAACCTTCTGTTACTGTCTGGATTGATTCCGCAAGCTTCCATGAAAGATAGTGTGTCACTTATTTTATCTTCAATCTCTTTAAATTTTTTTCCTTGAGGACTTTTATTTACAAAACCTAAATTCCATAAATGAACT
>JAESSC010000038.1 GCA_016764285.1 Pelagibacteraceae bacterium | reverse complement strand
CCTCTCCCAAAAAAACCTTCGTTTCTTTTATGCGTGCCAGTATAAAACGTGGGCAAAACGATAACATTGTCAGAATTTTTGTTTAAAGTTCCGTAAGTTTTGTAGGTAAGTTTTGCAGATTTTAAAATTTTACCTGAAAGAAGTTTTATATCTCCTAAATCAAAAGTCTCATAATCTTTCATTAAAATAATCGAAGATATTCTTTTACTTCCCAATCAGTAACCGCTTGGTGATAACGTTCCCATTCATCATTTTTATATAATAGATAAGATTTTTTCATTACAGACCCTAAAATTTCATCTGATAATTTATCTTTTTTAAGAGCCTCAATTGCCTGTAGTAAGTTTTTAGGTAATTGCCTAATTCCTAGCTTTTTAAATTCTGCATCTGTCATTTGATATAAGTCTTGATCAGTTGGTTTACCTGGATCTATTTTATTTTTTATTCCCTCAGTTGCAGCCGAAACAGTCATAGCAAGGGCAAGATAAACATTCATCATCATGTCAGCTGCTCTATTTTCAATGCAATATCTATTTTGAGGTAAACGAAATTGTGCTGATCGATTATTATGACCATAAGTAATATTCGTAGGAGCCCAAGTTACCGTACCTCCTTCAAATCCACCTACTCTTGGAACTAATCCATTGTAAGAATTAACAGTTGAACATGTAATAGAAGTTAAAGCTTCCGAGTATTTCATAAGGCCACCTACTGCATACTTTGATTCTTTGGACCATGATTTTCCATCGGTGAAAATATTTTTACCCGGTTTGTTAACATCTTCCATAGAAAAATTTATATGTGCTCCCGAACGCCAATCACCTATCGTAGGTTTTGGCATAAATGTAATGAACATATTATGTTTCTTGGCAATTTCTTTTAGGAGGATACGAAGAAAAACTAATCTGTCGGCCATTTCGAGAAGATTTGTATAATGAAAATCTAATTCAAATTGAGAGTAAGCTCCTTCAGCTACGACATCATGTAAATTCCAACCCAGATTTTCTAGAATATCTATTAATTCTTTAAAAAAATGCATTGAGTCTAATGAATGCTCTACATCATAACCAAAAGCTTGTCGTCTTGGTCTTATTCCCTTAATAGGATCACTATCAATAGCCTTAATAGGTTTTCCATCTTCATCGTATTTCATTGCAATAAATTCTGGTTCAATACCTGCTATCCCCTTATAACCTGCGTCCTGAGCTTTTTGCATCGCTCGTTTTAGTGCTTGTCTTGGACAAACATTGTAAGGTTTTCCTTCCCAAAAAAAATCAGCAAAAATTATAACTATAGATTTGTCCCAAGGACAAATATAAACACAATCTAAATCTGGCAACATGATCTGGTCCGAGTCTGCCGGAGTAAGTTCTGGCACGAAAGAAATAGAATGGGCAGCAAACTGAGGACCTTTACCTAAACATAAAAGTTCAAAATCACTCATAGGAACCGGTTTAGTTTTTGGTATTCCATGAAGATCTATCCAACTTGATAATACGTATTTTACGCCAGCATCTTTTAACTTTTTATGCACCTCGGGTATCTTTTTTCTATTACGTTCAATTGCTTCTTCAAATGATTCGTAATAAATTTTTTTATTTTTGCTCATAATTATTTATCTACTTTTGGCATATCTTCAGGATCAATTCCTGGAACAAATGTTATGCCAGCTTTTTGTTTCCAGTCATGAGGATAAGCTGCGTAAAAAATTACACATTTTTCATCACATTCATAAGCAATATGATTATCTCTAGGAATATAAAGAACATCGCCCGGATTACATATGTAAGACTTGCCGTCACAAGTCAGACGAAAAGTTCCTTCCATACAATATATAATTTCATCACAAGTTAAATCCCATGGCACAGAAACTTTATTTAGAAAGTTTAGCCCACCACACATAGTGTCGCTAACCTTGCTTGTGACAAAGGGTTTTATATAACTTTTGCCCGGTTCTAATGTTTGTAAGCGATGTTTAATTTCAGAAAATTTATATAGTTGAGGTGCTTTTTTCATTTTTATCCTTTCAATTTTATATTTTTAATTTTTCATTAAGTTCTACTTTGTAACCATCTGGATCTTCACAAAAAGCAATTACTCTTGTTCCGTGTTTCATTGGTCCTGGTTTACGAGTAATATTTACACCTTGTGCTGCAAGATCTTCGCACGCTTTATAAACATTTGGCGTTTCTATACATACATGCCCCCAACCATTGCCTTTGTCATAACTTTCTTTTTGATCCCAATTGTAGGTAAGTTCTAAACATGGAGATTCTGTTTCTAAACCGTAACCTATAAAAGCATTAGTAAAACGGCCATCTGGATAATCTGTTTTTCTTAAAATTTTCATACCCAAAGTTTTACAATAAAAATTAAAAGACGCTTCCAAGTCTCTTACTCGCATCATTGTATGTGCTAATCTATAACCGTCTTTATTTGCTTCTTTGGACATTTTTTTTTCCTTTCATTTTTTTATAATTTCTAACAGTTCCGTTTAATACTAGTTTATGAAATGCTTGAACACTTTTTTCCCAATATGGAGATAAAAGCCCTCCTTTATCAGAAGCAGGAGAAGATCGACCTTCTTGTAATCTTTCGCATATCTCATGATCCTCTTTATGAACGCTCCACCAAATTTTTTTTTGTAAATCAATTTCTTGTTTTGACATAGTTTTTCCTTCTGTAATGTAAATTATTCTTTTTTGAGTAGTCAACCCTGGGTTTATAGGTACATTTAAATAAACCCCAATTTGATTAGGAAAATAACTTCCAATAATAAAATTAGGAAATAAAGATAAATAACGCGAGCTAACAGACAGAGTGTTGCTATCCTTATTTTCCTCTTTTACATCAACACCACTACCCAAACATATTCCATCTACTATTGTGTAATGATCTTTGAGAGGCTGCTTGGTTGTTGCACTATGAACAAACTGAACATGATAAGGCTCAATAAAATTTTCTATAAGAAATTTCCAATTTGAGTTAATTTTACCAAAATCTAATGTTGCTACATTTCTTATTTTTTTAAAATTAACGCCCTTAAATTTTTTTATAAGTGGTTTTGCGTATTCTTCAAATTTTTTTGCTTTACCGTTTAAATTAATGAAAATCCAGTCATGCCAAATATGAATACGAATTGGTTTAAGTCCATGATCTGAATTATTAAATCCTTTAGGTGTATGTTGATTAGTGCCACCAAAATGAGGAGAGACCTTTAATTTTCCATCTAGATCATATGTCCATGAATGGTAGGGACATCGAATAATTTTCCCTACATTTTTTTTTTCGTCAACTAATTTAAGACATCGATGACTACAAACATTATGAAATGCAGTAATTTTACTTTTATTATTTTTGACAAGTAGTATCGGTTTGCCAGCAATTGAAATTGGAATTACATCACCAGAATTTAAAAATTCATGAACAAATCCCACGAATAACCATCCGTCTGCTAAGACAGTATTGCATTCAATTTCCCAAAACTGCTGATCAGTATAATATTTTGCAGGAAGGCCATATATAGATTTGCTGTTTTTGGGCATTTTATATTTTATTAAAAATTCAATCAAATCTAATTGCGATTTTTATATTAATCAATAATAATAAAATAATGAAAAATTTCAGAGGCTATAAACAATCAAAATTACCAAAAAGTGATGAAGCAATATCACAGACTGATCCTGGTACCTTTTGTGGAGAATATCTTCGCCGTTATTGGCATCCAGTTGCTCTTACATCTGAAGTAAGTACGACTCCTTTACAAATACGTATTCTTGGAGAAGATTTAGTTATTTTTAAAACAACTGAAAATAAAATTGGATTAGTACATAAAAATTGTGCTCATAGAAGAGCATCATTAGTTTATGGTAAATGTGAAAAAAAGGGCATTCGATGTTGTTATCATGGATGGCTATTTGCGCCAGATGGTGAAATTCTTGAAACGCCTGGCGAANATCCTNATTCAAAATCAGCTGCTAAATTAAGAAAAACATTTAAACTTGGAGCTTATCCAGTTTTTGAATTTAATGGATTAGTATTCGCATACATGGGACCTCCAGAAAATACGCCCGAATTTCCTCACTATGATGCATTTGATACCCCAGAAATTACAAGAAGACCTTATCGTATAGAATATAATTGTAATTGGATTCAAGTACTTGATGCAATTNTGGATCCTGTACATACTTCATTTTTACATGGACAAAGTTCTGGAATACAATTTTCTAAAGGTTTTGCAGAAGTTGGCGAGTTAGAATTTTTTGAAAGAGGAGTTCAGTATCTTGGATGTAATACNCGNCGTGTTGATGATCATGTTTGGGTCAGGGTTAATGAATTAATATTACCTAATTTTACTCAGGCTGGTTCTGCTTTTTCCGCAGATGGAACTAAGACTCGTTATTTTGGCCGCAGTTCATTTACTCGTTGGGTAGTTCCTGTTGATGATAATCATTGCATCGCTTTAGCATGGGGCAACTTTGGTAAAAGGGGTGATCCAATGGAATACAATACCAAAGAAGGATGTGAAAAAATTGAGGCTGGAGANATTATGGATCGAACTTGGGAAGAACGCCAACAAAGACCTGGGGATGCAGAGGCCGTCGAGGGAATGGGCTCTATTACTGCTCACAAGGGTGAACATTTAATGCCTACTGATTATGGAATTATGATTTACAGACGTCGTATTCGAAAATTAATTAAAAGTTTGAAAGAAGGTAAAGAACCTCCACAACCTCAACATAAAAAAGGAGATATAATAAAGACTAACGGACAAGATACAGTCTTAAGAATACCCAAAAGAAATATTGATGATCGTAAATTTATTAAATCAATTGGCTCTGCCGTTATGAAATTACAATTCGATGCAGAAAAAATGTCTATCAAAGATCGTGACAGATCTATTATAAATCAATTAAAAGATATTGAAAAAAGTGGTGCAATTTGAAAAATAATAAAAAAATTAAAATCCATGTTAAAAACAATCATTGGGCAGCTGGTTCATTTCCAACTGATGCAGAAGGTGAAAAAGTTTTTACAATAAAAAACTCTCATTTTGAAAAAGCTTTTGAAAAATTTCCCGAAATTAAAGAGAAAGTAGAAATTTTTATTGATTGGGATGAAGATAATTTTAATTCATCAATNTCAAATTCAGATATTTTAATTACATGGAATTTTCCAACATCAAATCTAAAAAAAGTGTCTCCAAATTTAAAATGGATTCATTGTGTTTCTGCGGGTGTTGAACATTTGTTACCTTTAAACTGGATGTTTGAAGGATTGATATTAACTAATAATAGTGGGGTGCACTCGAAAAAAGCAGGTGAATATGGGTTAATGAGCATTCTTATGCTGCATAACCACATACCAAAAATTATATCAAATCAAAAAAATAAAAAATTTGAGTCTCTGTTCAGTACCCCTATTGCCGGAAAAACAATTGTAGTGGTTGGCACAGGTAATCTTGGGGGGGCTATGATACGTCTTCTTGCTCCGCTTGGCCCCAAAATTATTGGGGTAAATCGAAAAGGCGAAGCAGTTGATGGATGTTCAAAAGTAATAACCGTTGATAAAATTGATAGTATTTTACCTGAAGCAGATATTCTTTATCTTGCAATGCCTGAAACGCCTGGAACTAAAAATCTTATTAGTCGCAAACGTTTGGACCTTCTTAAACCTTCATGTGGAATCGTAAATATAGGACGACAATCTGCAATGGATTATGATGTTTTATGTGAGAAACTTAGAACTAATAAATTAGCTGGGGCTATTCTAGACGTTTTTGTCCCAGAACCTATCGAGCTAAATTCTAAACTATGGCAAATACCCAATCTTATAATTACACCTCATGTTTCGGCAGATGATGGGGAAAGCTATGTAAGACTAACGCTAGAATTATTTACAAAAAATTTAAAATTATTTATTTCTAATAAACCACTAATAAATCAAATTAATAAAAATTTTGGTTATTAAATTAAAACTCTTTTTAGATCATAAATTTAATTTTTAACCATTATTTTTTCTAGAATGAAAGCTTTGCATTGTGCTGCTACATGTTCTGCCCCTTTTTTAGAGGCATAATCTGACTTAGCTTGAATCATACAATTATTATATGCTAAGCGATTGCTAGCAAAAATATATGAGATTATGATTAATGATAATATTACAACTGCAATAAGTACGTACCTCATAATTCAATTATATNCTCTATAAATATGCCTAATTTTAAGATGAATTTAACATAAATTAGTCTTTTCATTTCTNTCNANTTTTAATAGGNTTATGGAATTGAGGGGGATTAATGGCTAGAAAGAGTAAGANAAAAAGAGGAGGAANAAGAGGAGCGACTGGTANNAATAAAGTGCTGCCTTTTTCTCAATCCTTACCTTTNGGTATCCAACATGTACTAGCCATGTTTGCTGGCAATATCACNGTTCCAATAATTATAGCTGCTGCTTTTGGACAGACGCCAGAGCAAAAGATTTTTTTAATTCAAATGGCTTTATTTGTTGCTGGAGTAGCAACNATCATNCAAACCGTAGGTATNGGAAAAGTTGGTTCAAGACTTCCAATTATTCANGGNACAAGTTTTGCTTTCATCCCAATAATGCTACCTTTTAAAGCTTTAGGTCTTGGAGCAATCTTTACTGCTGCTTTTATAGGAGGCCTTTTTCAAATGTACATTGGAAAAATGTTAAGACCTATTCGGCATATGTTTCCACCATTGGTGACCGGTATTGTTGTGTTGATGATTGGCATTAGTCTACTTGGTGTTGGATTTCAGTATGCTGGAGGCGGTGCATGGTTACTTAACAACAAACCAGAATCATTTGGAAGTGGTCGTCATCTTTTTTTAACATTTACTGTTTTAATTGTTGCATTAGTTGTACACCAACGCGCTAAAGGATTTTGGTCTTCAGGATCTATTCTAGTTGGAATGGTGGTTGGCTATATAGCAGCTATGGCATTGGGCATGGTTGACTATGGTAAAATTGCAAATGCTGATTGGTTTGCATTACCGACACCTTTTCAGTACGGAATAAAGTTTGTTCCCGCTGCTATCATTTTGATGTTGTTTATGGCTGTAGTAACAACTATTGAATCTATTGGTGATATAAGCGCTACTACAATGGGTGGAGCAAACAGAGAGGCAACCAATAAGGAGTTGTCTGGAGGTATCATGGCTGACGGACTTGGTACAGCATTTGGATCAATATTTAACGCAATGCCAAATACTTCGTACTCACAGAACGCAGGACTTGTTGCTTTTACCGGAGTTATTAGTAGACATGTGGGAACAATTGCTGGGGTTCTTTTGATTATCCTAGGTTTGTTTCCTAAGTTAGGCGGAGTCATTGCCGCTATGCCTGAGTCCGTACTTGGTGGGGCAGCCATCATTATGTTTGGTTTAATAACAGCAGCAGGTATCAAATTAATTGCTCAATCGGAAATGAATCGACGAAATCTATTAATATTAGCCCTATCGCTTTCTTTTGGTATTGGGATGTCTTTAAAACCCGAATTTGCAAGTCATATTCCACATCTTGGATTTAACCTACCTTTATTGCTAACAACTGGATTAATTCCAGCGGGATTGTTGGCATTTGTTTTGAACGCTATGCTTCCAGAAAAATAATATAGTAAATTACAATTATATTAATTTTAATTTTTTCTTTTGAATATGTTTTTCATTAAAATTTGAATTTTTTAAATATCTCCTATAATTTTTTTTATATTTTACCCATTCTTTATCAATGATCGAAAACCAAGCCGTATCTCTATTTCTTTTTTTGTAAATTGTAGCTTGTCTGAAAACGCCCTCATATTTAAATCCTAATCTTAAAGCTGTTTTTTTGGATTTAAAATTAAAGTTATCACATTTCCATTCATATCTGCGATACTTTAAATTATCAAAAACGTTTTTCATCATAAGATACATCGCTTCAGTTGCTTCGACTGTTTTTTGAAGAATTGGCGAATATGTAATCCAACCTACTTCAATTACTCCCACATCAGGTTTTGCCCTTAGATAACTTGCCAAACCACAGTATGTTTTGAATTTTTTTGAATATATAGCATAAAAAAAAGGTTCCTTTTTTAAGCAATATTTCTTCAAATAATTTTGAAATGATTTAAAATTCTGAAATGGCCCATAAGGCATGTAAGCCCAAATTCTATTGGTTTTATCCTTAGAAAAATTCTCATAAAGATTAATTGCATGTTTGCTGATTTTAATTGGTTCTAAAATTGAATATTTACCTACTAGCCTTTGTTTAGTAGGCAATTTGGCTTTTTTAAACCTAAGCGTAAATCCAAGCTTTAACTTCTTAAACATGTTTAATTTTTTCGGGGATAATGCCTTTAGGTCTATAACGCATAATTAATAACAAGCCCATCCCCATTATTAGGTATCTAAAATAAGGAATGCTTTCAATGAGATGTGCTTTAAAAGGGTTGATTTCTCCTGCGCTCGTAAAAAGATTAATTAAATAAAGCGCTGCAGGTGCAGCTTCAATCCACACAAACCAGACAACACATCCCCCAAGGATTGCACCAAAATTATTTCCACTACCACCCACAATAACCATTACCCAAATTAAAAATGTAAATCTTAAAGGCTGAAAACTTCCAGGTGTAAATAAACCGTCATAAGTTACAAGCATTGCCCCGGCTATTCCGACAACTGCAGATCCTAAAATAAAAATATTTAGATGCTGTTTTACAACATTTTTGCCCATTGCATTTGCTGCTTCTTCATTATCTCTTATTGCTCGCATCATTCTTCCCCAAGGAGAATAAAGAGCTTTTTGACATAATATTAATAAGATAATTACAACAATGGCAAAAAGACCTGCATAACAAAGTTTGACGAAGACACTAGATCCTTCAATAACAAGTTGCTTAATGGCCTCTTGTTTTTCCGAAGGATCATTTATTAAATCTAAAGATCTACTATGAAATTTTTCAACTAAATTTATAAACCAATCTGTTTCTTGAAGATTAACTTCATAAGGCACTGGTCTTTTCAGACCTATTACATTTTTTACACCTCTCGCAAGCCAATCTTCGTGTTTAAGAATTGCAATAATTATTTCTGAAATTCCAAGAGTTGCGATTGCTAAATAATCCGATCTTAAACCAAGAGTAATTTTTCCTATTACATAGGCAACCCCGGCAGCAAATAATGCACCTACAAACCAAGAAAATATAATTGGAAGGCCAAGTCCTCCCAAAAAACCTGTTGTTGCAGGACTGATCGCTTCGATAGACTCAACAGCAGGTCCAAACACCAATCTTGCAATAATTAATCCAACTACGATAACAGCTGTAATCGAAAAAGTTCTTTTATTAGATTTTGGATATTGCTTTAAAATAAATCTGACGGCCAGTACTATTGCAATAATTATAGCTAGACTTGCTATCATGCTTAAGCCACCGACCTGCCAAGCTTCTCTAACAGGGGGAACTGATACTAAAACAGCCGCGAGACCACCCAGCGCGGTAAAGCCCATAATCCCTACATTAAATAGACCAGCATAACCCCACTGTATATTAACCCCCATTGTCATAACCGCTGAGATCAAACAAAGATTCAAAATAGATAAAGCAAAAGACCATGACTGAAAAATCCCAACAATTACAATTAATGACAGCATAATTAGATAAGCCAGAACTACATTTAAATTTGCTCTCATAGTGTTTTCCCTTTAAGAATTCCCGTTGGCCTAACTAACAATACGATAACCAAAATTGAAAAGGAGACTGCAAATTTATAATCGGTAGATAAAAACTGAACCAAAGTATTTGGTTCCAAGCTTTCTGGAAGAAGATATGCAAAAAATTTCTTGTAGGCATAAGTAATGATAATTTCTGAAAAAGCAATTACATACCCCCCAACTAAAGCGCCTACTGGATTGCCTATTCCACCAACAATTGCCGACGCGAAAATTGGCAATAATAATGAAAAATAAGTAAATGGTTTAAAACTTTTATCCAATCCATAAAGAGATCCTGCAAAAGTTGCTAATATTGCTACAATGATCCATGTGATCATTACGACCCGAGCAGGACTTATTCCTGACAACAAAGCTAGATCTTCATTATCAGAATAGGCTCTCATACTTTTTCCAGTTTTTGTTTTATTTAAAAACCAGAATAATAATGAGACAACGATAATTGTTATAACAATGGTTAAAACTTGAGTAGACTTGATGGCCAGTCCCTCATTTAATCCTGTCATTTCTTTAAATTCATTGGCTCTGATAATGAATCGTTCGCCATCAGCAAATCTTCTATCATAAGGACCAATAATAATTCTTACGATTGCATTGGTTACAAACATCACGCCCAAACTAACCATTGCAATAGTAACGGATGGACTTTTTTTAATTCTGTAATAACCAAAGACTAATTTATCAGTAATTAAACAAAAAATTATTGTGACAATTATTGCAAAAGGAATAGCTAAAAGTGCAGTTGGTAAAACACCAAAGCTAATTCCAATAGATTGGAAATACCATGTGAATAAAATCGTGAATGTTGTTGCAAAAGCCATAAGATCTCCATAAGCAAAATTTGCAAACCTAAGGATTCCATAAATAATTGTAATACCTAATGCTCCTAAAGCTAATTGTGATCCATAAGTAATTGCTGGAATTAATACGAAGTTTGATAACAAAACTAATGCGTTAATTAAATCAGTCATTATTAACCACCTAAAAAAGATCTTCTGACTTCCGGATCATCCAAAAGTTCCTTNCCCGTTCCTGAAAACTTATTTTCTCCAGTCACCAATACATATCCTCTGTCTGCAATACTCAAAGCCTGCCTTGCATTTTGTTCCACCATGAGTATAGCAACTCCTGTTTCACGAACTTTAATGATATGTTTGAACAATTCATCCATAACTTTAGGAGCGACCCCAGCAGTAGGCTCATCTAACATCAAAACAGATGGCTTGATCATTAAAGCTCTTCCTAAAGCTACTTGCTGTCTTTGTCCTCCAGAAAGTTCACCTGCAAATTGTTTTCTTTTTTCTTTCAGTATTGGAAATAATTTATAGATTTCGTTAAGCGTATCCTGGAAATTTTCATCTCTTATATAGGCACCCATCTCTAAGTTTTCTTCAACACTCATACCAGTAAATACATTTTTGCTTTGGGGTACAAAAGAAATTCCCTTTCTAACTCGATCCTGAGGACTTAGATTTGAAATATCCGTGTCATTAAATGTAACCTTACCCTGACGAAGATTAAGCATACCCAGCATNGCTTTCATGGCTGTTGATTTTCCAGCACCATTAGGTCCTANAATTGTAACAATTTCACCTTTGTTTACATTGATAGANCAGGAATTAATTATGTCTGGCCCNCCATAACCACCTGTCATTTTTTCNCCAGAAAAATANNNCATNTNANTTNNNTNCTTTNTTNATAATCTGTNCTGCGTCCCAANTAACTNTCNATNACTTGTTCATTANTTTTNACTTCNTCNNCNGTNCCTNNNAATANAACAGATCCNTCTGACATAACNATTACNGGATNACACATTCGACTNATGAAATCTATATCATGCTCAATCATACAAAATGTATAACCTTGCTCTTTGTTTAATCTTAATATGGCTTTGCTAATTTCTTTTAGTAAAGTCCTATTAACACCTGCGGCAACTTCATCTAACAAAACAACTTTCGCATCCACCATCATTGTCCTGCCTAATTCTAAAAGCTTTTTCTGGCCGCCTGACAAATTTCCCGCAAGTTCTCGTGCTAAATGAGTCAAATTTAAAAACTTAATTACCTCCATAGCTTTTTGTTTGATAACTTGTTCTTGGTCTAGAACTAGCTTGGGTTTAAACCAAGCATTCATTAATTTTTCTCCAGATTGACTTCCCGGAACCATCATTAAATTTTCCAACACAGATAAATTTGTAAATTCGTGTGGTATTTGAAAAGTTCGAAGCAACCCTTTAGAAAATAATTGATAGGATGGAGTGCCAGTAATATCTTCATTGTATAAATAAACATTTCCTTCATTAGGTTTTAAATTGCCCGCAATTAAATTGAATAAGGTTGTCTTGCCGGAACCATTAGGTCCGATTACTCCAGTGATAGAACCTTTTTTAATTTTTAAAGAACAATTAGAAACGGCAGCTAGTCCACCAAAATTTTTTCTTAAGTTATCTACCTGTAGAATATTCTCAGTGTCTGTTTGCATGATAAATTATATTTTTTTTAATCTCTTTTGAACGCTATTAGCTGTTTTATTTAATGATTTATAAAAGCCTAATTTTCTCAATTCATTTAAAGCCTGTTCATTTAAGCCTTCTGGGGTTTGAGAATTTTTAACTAAAACTTTTAAATCTTTTTTTGAATTTACAACTGCATCCTCTGACATTGCAAAAAATAATGATGTGATATATTTTTGTGCTTCAATTTTTTTTAATCCTTTATTAGATAACCATTTTGAAAGGGTTTCTAAAATTTCATAAAATGGTGCCATCATTGCTGTCATGCACCAAAAATTTGAAAAAAGCTTTTCGTTAGGTATTTCAACTGCTGTTCCTAAATGATTAAAAAAAATTTTTACTTCTTTATTTGGTGGAAAAATTGGAACTGGACCCTTTCTCAAAGAAATTGGTGGCAAAGGTAAAGCTCTAATAATTTTAGCTTTTTTTTTAACTATTTTTTTTAATTGGGCTGAATTAATTGTGGAAATAAAACTGATAATTTTTTGGTTAGACCTAAATTTTAATTTTGATAATATTTTTTCACCAACTTCTGGTGTTACAGCCAAAAATATCCAATTACATTTATCAACAATTTCTTGATTAGTTTTTGCAATATTAACTTTTCTAAATCTTTTTTTTAATTTTTGAGCTATATTTTTATTTCTCCGTGATATAAGAATTTTTTGAAAGGAAATCTTAGACGTGCAGACACCTGTAATTACAGATGAAGCAATTTTTCCAGTTCCAATAAATCCTAGTCTCATAATGAAATGAAGAATATAGAAGCACTACCCTTAAATAAAGAGAATTTTAAAGATCTATTTTCAATCAACTTTTTACTTTTGTTAATTATTTCTTTTCCAAGCGCTTTAGTTGCTGAGTATTTTAAAATACCATTAGCTTGGATGTTGGGTCCAATGCTCGCAATTTCAATTGCAACTTTAAGTGGCCTAAAATTAAAAATGCCTAAGTTGGCACTAAGTGTGATTCTTATAGTTCTGGGACTTTATATTGGAAACTATATTGATGAAAAACTTTTAAGGCAAACTCACAAGTGGATAGGAACGTCTGCAATTATGTTCTTATATATTATGGTTTGTATTATTTTCGTATCAAAGTATTTAGAAAAATTTGCAAATTATGAAAAGAAAACTTCTTTTTTTTCTGCTGCACCCGGTGGATTAGGTCCACTGGTAATGCTTGCTGAACATGAAAAATCAGATATTAGTCAAGTAGCTACATCTCATTTAATTAGACTCATAGTTATAATTACAGCGTTTCCCTTTGTGGTTAATCAATTTGCAAGTGAAACAGTATTAAATGAAGAACAATTTAATTTTCTTGATCAAAATCATTATGAATTAATTTATTTAATCATTGCCTCTATAATATTAATTTTTTTATTTAATAAATTAAAAATTCCCGCTCCTCTATTGTCGGGAACGTTAGTTGCTAGTGGTGTATTGCAAATTTCAAATTTAGCTTACTATCAGTTACCGACGCAAAGTATAGATTTTAGTTTATTAATTCTTGGAGCTTCAGTAGGTTGTCAATTTGCGGGAAAAACACTTCAAGAAGTTTATTCAAATACCAAACATAGTATCGTAGCTACTCTACTTCTTGTATCATTTTCAGTCATTGCTGCAGTAGCCGCAACCTTTATTATAGATAAAAATTTTTTTAGTCTTTTGCTAGCTTACTGTCCTGGTGGAATTTATGAGGTGGCTGTAATTGCTATTGCATTTGACTTAGATCCAGAATTTGTCTCATTTCATCATATTATTAGATTGCTGATGATACTTTTTATAGTTCCAATGATTGTAAAAATTTTAAATAAAAAACAAACTTAAATTAAATAAATTACTTTTTAAAACTT
>JAESSC010000037.1 GCA_016764285.1 Pelagibacteraceae bacterium | reverse complement strand
AAAATCAGACATTTATATTTTTTCTGATTCCTATTTTAACTGCATTTTCTCAAATTAGTTTAACCGATAGTAAATTAAAATTTAAAAAACCAATATGTTTTATTATTGTTTTGATTTGTTTGTTTGCAACTTTCAAATACCATTTAAGATATAATGATAACAGAAAATTTCATGAGTTAGAAAATGTAAATTTTGAATAGCAGTCGATGCAAAAAAAATACATAAAAAATTATCAGGATTAAATTGGATTACCCCTCAATTCAAAAAAAATCCTACAGAAGAAATTAATATAATCAATCGAATTGAGTTTCTCTTAAAGAAAGATACTAGAAATAAAATGGTAATAACCAATTACCCCTTTTTTTCAATTGTATTGGATCAAAAACTCTACTCGCCCAGTAGAGTATACACTGGTGATGGGACTACACATCCGCTAAGGGGCAGTGAATATGCCTCAAAGTACAAAGAATTAATGGATAATATAATTTTAAAAAATAATATTTCAGTTATTTATGTCATCAATACAGTCAATAAAAATACTAATTTTCATTATATTAATTTATATCAGCATTGTTTTGAAGAGATTTCATTACTTAGCCAATTAAAAAGTTACGAGCTAAAAAATTGTAACTAGATACGTGAATAATTAAATAATATTGTACAATTTTTATGAAACATAAAAATATTGATGAAATAAAAAAATTGGAAAGTTTACCTAAAATAATAAAACTATTTTCAGATCAAGAAATTAAAAATATATCAGAGTTATATAATTCTTTACCTGTTACGGTACACAACCAAAAACAAAATATAATTAAAAAAAGATGGCTTCAAAATTACAGCAAATCTTTAGATACAATGTATATTTCCAAACTAAAAGAAGTTTTAGGTGAATTCAAAATGGATAATTTTAAATCTGAAAAGGGAGAAGATTTCTTCGGTCTATTTCATGAAAGTTTTTCACCTCTTAAATTGCATGTTGATTCAGGATTTGAAGAGAAAGATATAATTTTTAAACAGGTAGTTACACCTCTTTCACCGATAGGAGAAACAGTTATTTTTAAAAATAGATGGTATGGAAAATCTACCTCCTTTACTATCGATGCAGATGAATTAAAATTTAAACCGGGGCCAGGACAAAACGAAAGATCACGTGAGCATTTAGGTACAGAAGAGTTTGATAAGACAATTTATAAAAAATATTTAACTCATATAGATATTAACAATCTTAAAGGTTTAAAAGTAGAACTTGTATATCAATGGAAAGTTGGAGAAACTCTCATTATGGACAGAAGTCATATCCACTGTTCATCTTCAAAGATTGTGAACAAAAAATTAGGGCTAACAACTTTTACAAAAAAAAAATAGAGTTTTTTATAAAATTGNGATGATTAAATATGTTATTTTAATTCCAAGTTTTAATGANTGGGAATGCTTAAATCTTTTAATACCAAAGATTGANCAAGCATTGAAAAATACAAATGAAAATGTGGATGTTCTCATTGTTAANGATGGATCAACAAAAAAAAATAATTTGGTATTTAAAAAAATGTCCCATTTAAAAAAAATTGAGGTTTTAAATTTAAGAAAAAATGTTAAAGCCCAAATAGCTATAGCCACCGGTTTAAATTTTTTAAAAAAAGAAAAATTTCAAGGAGGAATTATAGTCATGGATGCTGATGGCCAAGACGATCCAGAATATTTAATAGATATTTTTAAGGANTCAAAAAAGAATCCTGANANAACTATNACAATTAATAGAACTAAACGTGATGATGAACTTCCATTCAAAATTTTATATCAAATGTATTTATTTTTGTCATTTTTGTTGACTTTTAAATATTTAAAATTTGGTGTTTATAGCTATTTACACTCTAGNTCTTTGGACAAAATTCTTTCTACCAATGATATACATTTGGCTTACGCAGCTTCACTTGCAAAGCATTTTAAAAATAAGAACGTAATTTTTGCACCTAGAAAAAAAAGGATANTTGGCGAAAGTCAAAACAATTATAAATCTCTAACTCATTATGCTTTAAAAATAATATCCGTTTTTAGAAATCAAGTATTAATTAATTCTATNGTANTTGTTTTTATAAGTTTTTTATTGTCTAAGTTGATAACTTCTTCAGCACTTTTTTTATTCATTTTATTGGCTCTTTTATTTTTCAACGTAATAATTTTTTTATTAGCTTACCAAATTAATAAATCACACNTAGNAAATGACACTTTAAAGAATATAGAAAATATAGAAAATTTAAGAAATGAACTTTTATAATGAATATTCACGAATATCAGGCTAAAGATCTTTTAAAAGAATTTGGAGCTCCTGTACCAAAAGGAGTTGTAATTTATGATATTAAAGAAGTTGCGCAAAAAACTAAAACTTTAGGCACCAATAATTTAGTAGTTAAAGCGCAAATTCATGCAGGAGGTAGAGGAAAAGCAGGTGGTATTAAATTAGTAAAAACCAATGAAGATTTAATTAAAGAGACTTCCAATATGTTTGGAAAAACTTTAATTACACATCAGACCGGACCTCAAGGTAAAAAANTTAAAAGATTATACATTGAAGAAGCTTCTGAAATACAGAANGAGTTTTATTTATCTTGCTTGGTGGACAGAGCAAGTTCAAAAATAGCGTTTATAAGCAGCACNGAAGGTGGAATGGAAATCGAAAAAGTGGCCAAGCAGAATCCTGAGAAAATTATAACAACTAAATTTGATTTAAAGGATGTAATTACTGAGCATGATTTTGAGAATATTATTAAAGTTTTCAAATTGGATAATAAGCAAAAAAACCAGGCTAAAAAATTAATTAATTCAATTTTTAATCTTTTAATACAAAAAGATGCAAATTTAGTTGAAATAAATCCTCTTATAGTAACCAAATCTGCGAATCTTTGTTGTTTAGATGCAAAGATTAATTTTGATGACAATGCAATGTTTAGACATCCAGATATACTGAAATTGAGGGATCTAAATGAAGAAGATCCGATTGAAATTGAAGCTAGTAAACACAGTTTATCCTATATAAAACTNGATGGTTCAATTGGATGTNTGGTAAACGGCGCCGGTTTGGCTATGGCNACAATGGATATAATCAAGTTNTATGGAAAAGAACCAGCGAATTTTTTAGATGTAGGAGGAGGGGCTTCTAAGGAAAAGGTTACAGCAGGTTTCAAAATTATACTTTCTGATAAAAATGTAAAAGGTATTTTAATTAATATTTTTGGCGGTATTTTACGTTGTGACATNTTGGCCAAAGGTTTAGTCGAGGCCATAAAAGAAATAAAGTTACATGTGCCATTAGTTGTAAGATTGGCAGGTACTAATTTTGAGGAAGGAAGAAAAATATTAAATGAATCAAGTTTAAAAATTTTATCTGCAACAGATTTGGACGATGCGGCTAAAAAAATAGTGGAAGTTGTTGAATAAAATGTCAGTTTTAATTGACAAAAATACTAAAGTAATTTGTCAGGGTTTTACAGGACATCATGGAACGTTTCATTCTGAACAGGCTTTAAAATATGGAACCAAACTCGTNGGCGGCGTAACTCCAAATAAGGGTGGAAAAAAACATCTGGGGCTACCAGTTTTTAACACCGTAGAGGAAGCAAAAAAGGTAACAAGCGCAAATGCCACCATGATATATGTTCCAGCGAAATTTGCCGTATCCGCAATATTTGAAGCCATCGAATCAAAAATTGAATTGATTGTCTGCATAACCGAAGGAATACCAATTCTCGATATGATTAGAGTTAAACAGGCTCTCAAAAATAGTAAAAGCAGATTAATCGGTCCAAATTGTCCTGGGATAATTACACCTGGAGAGTGTAAGATTGGAATTATGCCNGGCAATATTCATAAAAAAGGATCAGTTGGAATTGTATCAAGATCGGGAACATTAACGTATGAAGCTGTAGCTCAAACTACCGAAATTGGTTTAGGTCAATCTACTTGTATAGGAATAGGAGGAGACCCAGTAAATGGAACAAATTTTATTGATTGTTTAGAACTTTTTTTAAAAGATCCAGAAACCGAATCTATTTTGATGATAGGTGAGATCGGTGGTGTTGCAGAAGAAGAAGCAGCGGAGTTTATTAAATCTTCAAAAGTAAAAAAACCCACGATCGGTTTTATTGCTGGTTTAACAGCTCCANAAGGTAGAGTAATGGGNCATGCAGGAGCTATTGTTTCAGGTGGAAAAGGTAATGCCAAAGATAAAATTGAAAAAATGAAGTCTTGTGGTATTACAATATCAAATTCACCTGCCNTGCTTGGAAAAACTTTACAAGCAGAACTTGCAAGATAATTTTTTCGATTTTATAATGGAATANAGTTTATTTTAACAATTAATGANCTCAATCAAAGATAATACAATCTTCNACAAAACATCGTTTTTGGAGGGTAGTAATAGTTCTTTTATTGAAGAACTTTATTTAAAATATATTAACAACCCAGAAAATGTTCCNCAAAGTTGGAGAGAATTTTTTGACGGTTTAGATGAAGATCAAAAAATNATACAAACTGAAATACAAGGACCAAGCTGGTCTCCTAAAAAAAATAATATTTCACAAATAATTGATAAAGTTAAAATTTCAGNAGAAGATAATTTTACAAAAAAAGAACTTTTATCAAATGGTGATCTTGCAACAAGAGATGGATACGAAAAAGAAAAAGAGCAATCGGTCAAAGCTATTGCTCTTATAAGGGCCTATAGAATTAGAGGACACCTTATCGCAAATCTTGACCCATTAGGAATGATGGAAAGAAAATATCTAAATGAACTTCATCCATCTAATCATGGTTTTCAAAAAGAAGATTATAATAAAAAGATTTATCTAAGAGAGTATATGGATAGTAAGTACGCAACCATTAATGAAATACTTTCATTTCTTAAAAAAACTTATTGTTCAACTATAGGGGCTGAGTATATGCATATCTCAGACCCTAATGAAAAAAAATGGTTTAGAGAAAGAATGGAAAAAAAAGAAAATCAATTAAATTTTACAAACAGTGGTAAGAAGTTTATTTTAAATAAACTAATTCAAGCAGAAGGTTTTGAAAAATTTTTAGCTGTTAAATTTGTTAGTACCAAAAGGTTTGGCCTAGATGGTGGAGAAGCATTAATCCCAGCCTTAGAACAAATCATAAAACGAGGCGGTCATTTAGGTGTTAAAGAAATTAAAATCGGCATGCCGCACAGAGGGCGATTAAATGTATTAGCAAACTTGTTACAAAAATCTTATAAAAGAATTTTCAATGAATTCGCGGGTGAGTTCGGTTCCTCAATAGTTGAATCAGCAGGAGATGTAAAATATCATTTAGGCGCTTCTTCTAATAGGGAATTTGATGGTAATTTAGTTCATATAAGCCTAACAGATAATCCTTCTCATCTTGAGGCTGTTGACCCTGTTGTATTAGGTCAAACTCGCGCTAAACAATTTTTTCACAAAGATAAAAAAAGACAAAAAGTGGTTCCTATTTTAATTCATGGAGACGCTGCCTTTGCAGGCCAAGGTGTTGTTGCCGAATGTTTTGCCATGTCTGGGTTAAGAGGACACAACACAGGAGGAACAATTCATATCATAGTGAATAATCAGATAGGTTTTACTACAAATCCAAGATTTGCCAGATCTTCACCCTATCCATCTGACATAGCAAAAATGGTTGAAGCACCAATTTTACATGTGAACGCAGATGATCCAGAAGCCGTAGTTCATTGCGCAAGAGTAGCAATAGAATTCAGACAGCAGTTCAATAGAGATGTAGTAATCGATATGATTTGCTATCGCAGGTGGGGCCACAATGAAGGAGATGAGCCTTCTTTCACTCAGCCTTTGATGTATCAAAAAATTAGACAGCATCCAACAACACTTAATATTTATGGTGAAAAACTTATAAAAGAAGGAACAATTACCGCTGAAGAATTTGATAAAAATAAAAAAGAATTTAAGAACCTTCTGGACGAGCAATTAAAAACTGCTAAAGAATACAAACCAAAACTCGAATGGTTTGAAGGAGTTTGGTCAAGATTCAGGCCTGAAAAAGGTAAGGATAAAAGGGGAGTTACAGGCGTAACAGCAGACACAATTAAGAAAATTGGAAAAAGAATTACCTATATTCCTGAAGATTTCAATGCTCATCCAACCATAAGAAAAATTTTTGAAAATAAAAAGAAAATGTTTGAGAATGGAACAGGATTTGATTGGGCAACAGCTGAGCAATTAGCATTCGCAACTTTATTGGAAGAAGGGTATCCTGTAAGACTTTCAGGCCAAGATTCTGGAAGAGGAACATTTAGTCAAAGACATTCTGTGCTTCGCGATCAAAAAAATAATAGTTACTATACTCCGTTGAATAATATTTCCAAGAAACAAAAAAGATTTGAGGTCATTGATAGCTTGCTTTCAGAGTTTGCAGTATTAGGTTTTGAGCATGGCTATGCTCTTTCTGAACCAACAACTTTAGTGGTGTGGGAAGCTCAGTTCGGTGATTTTGCAAATGGAGCACAAGTTGTAATAGATCAGTTTATTGCCTCAGGAGAAAGAAAATGGTCAAGAGCGAGTGGTTTAGTAATGTTATTACCACATGGTTATGAAGGTCAGGGNCCCGAGCACAGTTCAGCAAGATTAGAAAGGTTTTTACAATTATGTGCTCATGAAAACATTCAAGTTATGAATTGCACTACACCCGCAAATTACTTTCATGCTTTACGAAGACAAATACACAGAGATTTTAGGAAACCTTTAATAATTATGACACCTAAATCTTTACTAAGAAACAAAAGATGTACTTCAAATTTAGAAGATTTTAACAAAAAAAACACATTTCACAGAATCCTTAAAGATCATGCAGAAGTTGGAGGATATGGTTTAATTAAACTTCAAGAAGATAAAAAAATTAAAAAAGTGGTTTTATGTTCAGGAAAAATTTATTTTGATCTTATAGAAGCTAGAGAGAAAATAAAAAATNATAAGGTGCTTTTTATCCGGATAGAACAATTGTATCCATTCCCAGTTAAAACATTGGCACAGGAGTTAAAAAAGTTTAAAAAAAATGCAAGATTCTTTTGGTGTCAAGAAGAACCCCAAAATATGGGTGCTTGGAATNCNGCAAGGAATTACATTGAGTGGACCTTANATTATATAAAGGCTGAAAATCGAAAAGTTAGCTATATTGGTAGAAAACCAGCNGCGTCACCAGCAACAGGATATTTAAAAAAACATCTTGCGCAACAAAAAGAAATAATAGAAAAGGTACTAAGCTAGTCATGCCCAATCAAATTTTAGTACCATCTTTAGGAGAGTCTATTACCGAAGCAACTGTGTCTAAATGGTTTAAACAAGTTGGTGAATCGGTTGATTCAGACGAACCTTTGGTGGAATTAGAAACCGACAAGGTTAATATTGAAGTTCCCTCTCCGTTAAGTGGAACACTAACATCAATCAAAGTAAAAGAAGGTGACGTAGCGGAAGTAGGAGCTTTGTTAGGTATTGTGAAAGATNAACAATCAAGTTNAACAGTANNTGATAAAGANGAAAATAGGCAGCANGAGAAATATGTGCCACCTATAACAGCTGAAAAAAAAAATATTAATAAAAAAAGTAAAAAAACTCACTTAGAGAAACAAAAACCTTTAAAACTTGTTGATACTGTTGAAGAAGGAAGNGAAAAGGAGGAACCTTTAATTTTAGATAATTTAGCAGATAGTGAGATTAATAATAAAGACGTAATCATAGAAAATGAAATAGAGAAAAAGTATGTACCACNAAAAACTAAAAAAAATTTATCACCAGCAGTAAGAAAAATAGCTGAAGAAAATCAAATAGATATATCAAATTTAGAAGGGAGTGGAAAAGACGGAAGGATTTCCAAAGGAGATTTACTGAACTTAATGGGTAATTATCCGCAACCATCAACTCGGAGAAGCAGTNATGGACNGGAAGAGCGAGTGAAAATGACAAGGTTGAGAGTTACAATTGCCAAACGTTTAAAGGANTCTCAAGATACTGCTGCAACGCTATCAACCTTTAACGAAGTTGATATGCAAAGTATTAATCAAATGAGACAAGATTACAAAGAAGATTTTCAAAACAAATATTCGGTCAAATTAGGCTTTATGTCTTTTTTTGTNAAATCTTGTGTTGTTGCNCTTAAAAATTTCCCTNCATTAAATGCAGAAATAGAAGGAAACGAAATCGTATACAAAAATTATTATAATATTGGTATTGCAGTTGGTACGGATAGAGGTTTAGTAGTTCCAGTTCTTAAAAAAGCCGACGAGTTGTCTTTTGCAAACATAGAAAAAAACATTTTTTTATTATCGGAAAAAGCAAGAAAAGGAAAAATAATTATTGATGATTTGCAAGGAGGAACATTTACCATATCAAATGGAGGAATTTACGGATCAATGTTGTCAACTCCAATTTTGAATCCACCGCAAACAGGTGTGTTGGGCATGCACAACATTGTAGAAAGACCGGTTGCAAAAGAAGGTAACATCATCATAAGACCCATAATGTATTTAGCTTTATCTTATGATCATAGAATAGTTGATGGAAAAGAAGCAGTCTCTTTCCTAAGAACCGTCAAAGAATGTCTCGAAGAGCCACGTAGATTATTTTTAGATCTTTAAAATGCAAAAAAGTTTTGATGTAATTGTGATTGGAGGAGGTCCAGGTGGTTACGTTTGCGCAATTAGGTCAGCNCAATTAGGTTTCAANACAGCTTGNGTAGAATCAAGANNAACNCNGGGTGGNACCTGTTTAAATGTNGGNTGTATACCTTCTAAAAGTNTGCTTAATTTATCTGAAAACTATCATAAAGCTCAAAAGGAATTTAACGGTTTAGGNATAGAANCTAATANCATCAAACTTAATTTATCTAAAATGATGANTAACAAAAATAAATCAGTATTAACNCTTACAAAAGGNGTGGAATATTTATTTAAAAAAAACAAAATTACTTATTTGNAGGGCAATGGATNCATATCGTCTCAAAATATCGTTACAGTCGTTGATGAGTTTAAAAAAAAATCGAATTATCAAACCAAGAATATAGTAATAAGCACGGGATCTATTCCAGCATCTTTACCAGAGATAAAAATTGATGAGAAAATTATTGTTTCATCTACAGGAGCCTTATCTTTTAACAAGGTACCCAAGGAACTAATTATTATTGGAGGAGGTTATATAGGATTAGAAATGGGTTCCGTTTGGAAAAGACTAGGATCCAACGTCACTGTAGTTGAATTTTTGGATCATATTATTCCAGGAATGGACAGTGACATTTCAACTGAATTTTTAAAAATTCTTAAAAAACAAGGGATTAATTTTAAATTGAATTCAAAAGTGACTGCAGTTAGTACAGTAAAAGATCAGGCAGTTGTTGATTTTACAAATAATGAAAGTGCTAAAAGAGAAAGGATTCAAACTGATAAAGTCTTGATTGCGGTGGGAAGAAAACCAAATATTGAGGGATTAAATTTGACAAAAATAGGTATTAAAAAAGATACTCAAGGTAGAATCCAGGTTAATAAAAAATTTCAAACAAAATTTGAGAATATTTATGCTATCGGTGACGTTATTCCAGGACCAATGTTAGCACATAAGGCAGAAGATGAGGGAATAGCAGTAGCAGAAATAATAGCTGGTCAAGCTGGGCATGTAAATTATGATGTAATTCCAGCAGTAATTTATACTTCACCTGAAGTGGCTGCTGTTGGCAAAACAGAAGAACAACTTAAAAAAGAAAAGATTAAATATAAAGTTGGAAAATTTCCTTTCCTAGCAAATTCAAGAGCCAGAGTTAATAACGAAACAGAAGGTTTTGTAAAAATAATTGCTGATGAAAAATCAGATAAAGTTTTAGGAGCGCATATGATAGGACCCCATGTTGGCACTATGATTGCAGAAGCGGCTTTAGCAATGGAATTTGGCGCAAGCTCGGAAGATATTGCTCGAACGTGTCATGCTCATCCTACACATACAGAAGCAATTAAAGAAGCTGCGTTAGCAGTTGATAATAGACCAATACATTATTAAAAAATTTTATATCAAATACAAAAAGTATGAAAATTACAAAAGCAATGATTCTTTGCGCTGGTTTTGGTAAGCGACTCCAACCTTTAACGCTTTCTAGTCCTAAGCCGCTATTAAAAATTGATGGTAAAACATTATTATCCAATACTTTAAATATTTTAGAGCAGTTTGGAATAAAACAAGTTGTAATTAATGTTCATTATCTGGGTGATCAGATTATAGATTATATCAAGAAAAACGAATTTAATATGGCAATTACTACAGTAAGTGAAAAGGATAAAATTTTAGATACTGGTGGAGGAGTATTAAATGCCCTTCAACATTTTTCAAATGAACCCTTTATAGTTATCAATCCGGACACAATTTGGAATTCAAATTATTTAGAAGAGTTAAAAACGATGGAAAAGGAGTTTTTTATAAATAAAAAAAATAAGTGTTTTTTACTTGTTGTTAATAAGAATAAAAGTTTTGACCAATCTTTTAAGGGAGACTTTAATTTAGAAAATAACTTAATTAGCAGAAAAGACACAGATGACTTAAAGTATATTTATACAGGTGTTCAAATTATAAAACCCGATGTTTTTGATCATTTCAGCTTAAAAGTGTTTTCAATAAATAAGATTTGGGACGATCTTATTCAAAATAAAGTTTTATTTGGAAAAGAAAGCAATATTAATTTTTTACATGTAAGCACTATAAGCATATATAAAAGTTTATTAGAAAAGAATTTCAGACATTAAACAAAATATTTCTAGCTCGCTTATCATCCAGATATTTATATTTTTTAACCTCTAAATTTTCACCAAAAGTAATTAAGAGAGGGTTCCCAGTTGGGATTTCAAAATCTATAATTTTTTTATTAGAAATATTTAGCAGTTTTTTGCATAGAGCCCTTAAAGAATTTCCATGCGCAGCAATCAAAATATTTTTATTGGAAGAAAGCAGTGGTTTTATATTTTTTTNATAATATGGCATAACACGCTCGAATGTATTTTTTAAAGACTCACTATCAGGCATTTTGTCGGTTGGAATATTTATGTAAGTTTTATTTTTAGAAGGATGGTTAGGATGCGTTTTTTTCATGGTAGGCGGNGGTACATTCCAAGATCTTCTAAAAATATGGACCTGTTTTTTNCCAAGTTTTTTCATCATTTCATCTTTGTTGAGGCCAGTTAATGCTCCGTAATGTCTTTCATTCAATTCCCACGCTTTTTTGATTTCTGAATTTTTTTTGTTCAGAATATCTAAAATTATTTCTAAAGTATCGATCGCTCTTATTTGAACGGAAGTAAAATANNCATNGAATTCAATATTCAACTTTTTAATTAATTGTCCNGCATATTTNGCTTCAGANTTTCCGTGGTCAGTTAAATCTACATCGGCCCANCCAGTAAAGCGCCTTTCCAAGTTCCAAATGCTTTGTCCATGGCGAATTAAAATTAGATTGTTCATATTAAGTAAAATATAATGCNAACCATTATATAGAATTGTTTGTATGGATAAAGTGATCAGTTTTCTAAAGTTTATTTTTCATATTTCGATACTGTTACTGATTATAATTTCTTTATTTCCAGGAAGTTTGTTGGGTTTTTTTCTTTACAACGATCTTGGTAGGCAACCCAATTTAATCGCAAATCCTTTTGGCACTGCAATTAATCATTTTATTTGTTATTTTTATGTGTCTATGCTTGGGTTATGTCTTTACTTAAGAAGCAANAATTTTCAAAAACTAGTTTACAGTCTTTTCTTTTTATCCATTATTCTTGAAGTTTTGCAGTTCATAGTACCCAATCGTGCCTTTGAAATTTATGATATTTCTGCTAACTTTGCTGGTGTATTAGTTGCTTATTTTTTAGTAAAAATTTATCAATTTTGGAGCAAGTCATGAACAAATTTAGCGAAAGAGAAAAAAGTTTTGAAAAAAAATTTATGCATGATCAAGAGTTGCAATTTAAAGTTTCTGCTAAACGTAATAAATATTTGGCAGAATGGGCTGGTTCAAAGCTTGGAAAAAATGACGAGCAGAGACAAAACTATGTTCAAGAAGTAATTAAAGCTGACTTGGAAGAGGCTGGCGACGAAGATGTATTTAGAAAGGTTAAGAAAGATTTTGAGAATTCTGCTATAAATATAGATGATTCGGAAATTAGAAATCAAATGTCGCTTGCTTTAGAACGTGCCAAAGAAGATTTTAAATAATATTAAAATAACACTACTTTACTTTGTTATTTTTTCTTTATTAGCTTCTTGTAACTCCATTCCAAAGAATACTGAAAATGCATGCAGTATATTTTCTGAACGTTATTTTTGGTACAAGTATGTCAAAAATAGCTCCGAAAAATATGGCGCTCCTGTTCATATGATTTTGGCTTTTGTAAATAAAGAATCGGGTTTTAATAGATATGCAAAACCTCCGAGAACCAAATTATTTAAAATTATACCATATAAGAGACCTTCCAGTTCTTTGGGCTATTCCCAAGCGGTTAAAAAAACTTGGGAACAATATAAAAATGAAACTAATAATTCGTTAGCATTACGCACACGCTTCAAAGATTCGGTTATGTTTATTGGTTGGTATATAAATAAAACACACAAAATTAATAAAATTCCTCTTAATGATTCTTATCGTCAGTATCTGAATTATTATTTGGGATGGGGNAATTATGCGCAGAAAGCTTACAAAACGGATAAAAAAGCAATTATTTTTGCAAAAAGTGTGAAGACACAATCAAATATTTACAGAAAACAATTGAAAAGTTGCAAAAAAAGTTTGGACAGAAAAAAATATATTATCTTTTAAGTTCTTTGTTTAGCTGAAGATCAACCGCATCAATTCTTTTAGTATTCTTTGTAAGCAGAACATACATTGTTGGCGTTACATAAAGAGTGAAAAAGGTTGATATAAGCATCCCTCCAAATA
The DNA here is from genome assembly GCA_016764285.1 of Pelagibacteraceae bacterium. GTDB lineage: Bacteria > Pseudomonadota > Alphaproteobacteria > Pelagibacterales > Pelagibacteraceae > AG-414-E02. The sequence continues at coordinate 12,531 of JAESSC010000037.1, read as the reverse complement.
TTGTTGCACCAACGGCTAAACGACTACCTTCCCCTGCACCTGGACCTATGTTTCCAACTAACAACGGAACCATTGCAATCATAGTTGAAAGTGATGTCATAATGATTGCACGAAATCTTCTTCTACAAGCTTCTAANGCNGCACTTTNAATATTTTTTCCGGCTCTCCTAAGTTGGTTAGCCCAGTCAACTATTAAAATTGAATTTTTAGTGGAAATTCCAATTAGAATCACTAATGCGATCTGTGAGAAGATATTTATACTNGAATTGAAAAGTAAAATGAAAATTATACCGCCAAAAATTGAAAGAGGAACCGTTAAAAAAATTACAACGGGATGAATAAAACTGTTAAAGTTTGCAGCCATCACTAAGAAGGCAGTCAATAATGCTAATGCAAATATAATAAATAATTCATTACTAGTTTCTTTTAGTTCTTCTGATTTACCTTTCCATTCGATCCTTGCTTCTGGGACATTTTCATTTACAGTTTTTTCAAGATAACTTAAAGCTTCCGAAAGAGTATAATCTCCAACTAGTCTTGCGCTGATGGTAACAGCACGCTGTCTATCATAACGCGCTAAAATTTTTGCTGAACCAACCTCTTCAAACTCAACAAGATTAGCCAATGATATTAATTTACCTGTAGTACTCGAGCGTACAAAAATTTTAGTTAGGTTTTCGCTTTTTTTTCTATTTTCAATGCCAGCTTGAAGAATTATAGGATATTCTTTGCCCATTTGATTGAATTTTGTCACAGTTTTTCCGGAAAATAATGTCTGTACTGTTTCATTAATGGATTGAATAGAAACTCCTAAATCCTGAGCTTTTTTTCTATTTATTATAAATTTTACCTCAGGGTTCTGTCGGCTGAAATCAGATTCGATAGCAGCTAAATTTTTGTTCTTTCTTAGTTCCATCATTATTAATTTTTGCCATCTCTCTAATTCTTCATAGCTTTTTCCTTGCAAAACGAGTTGAATGGGTTTTCGAAACTGGCTGACTCGGATAGACTGTGGACTAATTGGAAATGCAAGGGTTTGAGGTAAGGTTACAATTTTCCCCATGGCTTTTCTCATAATTTTTTGAGCACTTTCATTTCTGTCTTTCCAATCATCGAGCAAAGCAATGATAATAAAACTATTATAGCTGTTTCCCGTACCCCATCCAGGCACTCGAAGAACTANTCTTTTGTAAGATTCATCTTCATNTTCGACTAAAGGAATTAATCTTCTTTCTATTTTCTCGGCTTTATCGGCTGTGTATTGGTAACTACTTCCGATATCAGTCTGGCCCACAATTAGATAGACCCCGCGGTCCTCTTGTGGCAGCAACTCCTTAGGGGCAAAATTGAAAAGTAATACGGATGCAATAACAACAGAAAACATAAATCCGATTATTACTTTATGTTTACTGATCCAGTAATTTAGTGTTTCCGTATAGAACTCTAAAAAAGATTTATAATATTTTTCAAATTTTAAAACAATTTTCGTTTTTTTCATATTTTTATTGAGGAACTTAGAAGCAAGCATTGGACTTAAGGTTAAAGCCACGAAAGAGGAAACTACAATTGCGAAAGTTAAAGTAATTGCTGTTTCTCTAAACAATGTTCCTGAAATCCCTTCTATGAAAATTAGTGGTAGGAAAACTGCGACTAATACTAAAGTAGTGCTTATTATTGCGAAGGTTATGCTTTCGGCTCCGCGAAGTGACGCAACTAAAGGAGTCTCACCATTTTCAATTCTGTGATAAATTGCGTCTGTCATAATGACGGAATCGTCAGTTATTATCCCAATTGCTAGTATAAAACTTAGAAGTACAAAGACATTTATAGATAAGTCAAAAATCCACAATCCTAAGAATGAACTAATTAAACTGATGGGAAGTGCTACCGCTGGAACGATTACAGCTTTTAAATTACCAAGAAACAGGTAAATGATTATTACTACCAATATAAAAGCTATAAATAATGTCTTCCATATTTCGAAAATACTTGCCTTTATGAACGTACTCCGGTCAAATGCAATACCTAATTTTAATCCATCGGGTAAAGTTTTTTGGATTTCTTTTATTCTTTTTTTTATTCTTTTTGATAATTCTACTGTAGAGGCATCTGATTTAGCATAAATTCCGATTCCGACAATTTTTTCATTAGGGTTCCCATCTTTACCTTGTGCTTTAAATAATGTCTTTTCATTTTCGGGACCAAATTTTACTTCAGCAATATTTTCTAAACGAATGACACTGTTTTTGACTTTTTTTATAGGCAGCTGTTTTATCGAGGATAAATCTTTGTACGCTTTGTCCACCGAAATTGATAATTCTAAATTGGGTCCATCGAAACTTCCTGCAGGAAGGCTCATATTCTCTCTTCGCAATGCCTGTTCAACCTCTTGTATTGTTAGATCGTTGGCGGCTAGTAAAACTGGATTTATGTAAACTCTTACACTTAGCGATCTCAAACCACCTAAAAGTACACGACCTACCCCTTTTATATTTGCGAAGCTGTCTATCAGAAATCTTCTAGAATAATCTCCTAGTTCCAGATCAGACCATTTTTCTGATCCTGAAACTGATACCCACATGGTCGTTGTGAATCCACTTGATTGTTTTAGTATCTCAGGTGCTTTAGCATCTTGTGGTAAATTATCAGCCACCCGAGAAATTTTTTCTCTAACATCATTTGCTGCAACGTCTAAATCAATAGAAGTTTCAAATTCAATCTTAATTTCAGCACGTCCAATTTGTGCAGTAGAGTCTATATGTTTTACACCTTCCACTCCTCCGATGACGTCCTCCAAAATTTCCACAATCTCACTTGAGATAATTTCAGCTGAAGCCCCTTCATAATTTACTTGTACTTGAATTACTGGCGGTTGGAGTCCTGAAGGCAATTCTCTTACTGGAAGCTTCGAAAAAACAAATAAACCAAAGACTACAAGTATCATTGAAAACACCGCTGCTACGACTGGCCTTTTGATTGAAAGTTCGGTGATATACATTATTGATTTTTTTTACTGCGATTTGATAATGGGTTTTATTTTCATATTTGGCCGAACTTTAGTTAACCCCTCAGCTACAACTTTGTCTCCTTGAGTTAAACCATCTAGAACTTCAAGATTTTCTTGGTCTCGGACTCCTGTTTTAATTTCCGTTTTCTTAATCATGTTATTTTCTATTACTTGATAAACAAATTTTTTATTTCCTTCCATTATGAGTGCGGTATCGGGAATACTTAAAGCATTTTTTTCATTGTACAATATTTCGATCTCAAGAAGAGAGCCAGGAAGAATCTCAAGATTTTCATTATTAATTTTTGCTCTAGCTAAGATCGATCTTGTTTGAGCATCCACTCTTGATGCTACTAACTCTATTGTTCCGGAGTAAGTTTTATCTTTATAGGCTGAAAATGTTGCATTTAGTTTTAAACCTTTTTTTAGGATTGCCGCGTATGTTTCAGGAATCGTTAGATCGCACAAAATTCTTCTAGAGTCGTCTAACGTTAAGATGATCGTATTTTCACCACCGAGTGAACTTCCGCTAATTCCTCTTTTACCAATGACACCCGAAAAAGGAGCAGTAATTGTTTTATTTGAAAGTGTAGCTAAAATATCTCCCTTATTTACTTTTGTGTTAAAGTTTATTGGTTCTAACAATTCATTCTTTTTAATTTTGAATGAAGTTGTTTTACTACTTAAGGAAGTACAATAGCTTTCTAAAGTTTGGCTAAAATTTTTATTTGTGACCACTTCAACGATTATACCTGGCGGTGGCCGTTTAGAAAATTTTTTCTCAAAATAAAGTCCCATTGAATAACGACCGACGATAATTACAGTAATGATGACAAAAAATAATATTATCCCAATAGTTATTTTTTTTGATCTCTTCATTTATTCTTTTCCATATTCACTCCATGAACCGACATAAATAATTGGCATATATTTATTATTTATCAAAGAATAAGCAACCCCTAATACTGATGCAGTCACGGAGGAACCGCAACTAAAAACAACATTATTATTAACTATTCCGAGAGATTTAAATTTTTTCTCTAAAATTTTTTTATTTAAAAAAGTATTGTCTTTAGGATTTATACATTCTGAGAATGGCAGACATTTTGAATTTTCAATTGACCCACTTCTTACGTTTGGTCTTGGTTCGAGCGCTAGACCCAAAAATCGATTTTTACTTCGTGCATCAATTAAAGCAAATTCTTTTTTTTCAATGTTCACATCGATTTCAGATTTATTTTTTATCAAACGTTTATTTTCTTTAGCTAAATATTTTGTTGGTATGGCTTTTGTCTCTTGATCGGTAACTTTTCTATTTTCTAATTTCCATTTTTTAAAACCTCCATTTAAAATAGAAACTAAATTTAATGAATGGCCAAAATAAATAAACTGAAACCAACATCTGCAACTACTAATTAAGTCACTGTTATCATAAATAATTACCCTATCATTATTTGATATGCCATTTTTTGAAAGTGTTGCTTCCCATTCTTTTTTTCTGGAAGAAAATGGTTATGAGGTAAATCTTTTCGTTGATTAGAATATTTGTCTAAATCAAAGAAAATAGCATTTTCTATGTGTTGTTTTTGATACTCGTTAAATCCATTTCTATCAGTCGAAAGGTGCCAGGAAGCATCAAGTATTTTAACCTTGCTTAAGTTATCATTAAGCCACTCAGTTGAAACTAAAGTCATTTTTCAGATTTTTTTTGAAAATACTTTTGGTGATATTCTTCAGCTTTGCAATAATTTTTTTCTTTTGATATTTTTGTAACTACTTTTCCATCCAATTTTTTGTTTATTTCGTTTAAAACTTTTTCAGCAATCTCTTTTTCCTTATCGGTATTGTAAAATATTTCTGAACGGTACTGATATCCGACATTCGGTCCTTGACGATTTGGTGTAGTTGGATCATGAAATTTAAAAAATAATCTAGCTACTTCTTCGTAAGAAAGTATTTTTGGATTAAATTCAACCTTCACAACTTCTATGTGTTCAGTGTTTCCACCGCAAACTTGTTCATAACTTACTGTTGGGCTTTTGCCTCCACAATATCCACATTCAGTAGAGATAACGCCAGGGATCCCCTTATATTTTGTCTCATCCCAAAAGCAACCAATACCACCTATAAATTTTTGCATAAAATTTTTTAATTTGATGATAAATATAAATCAAAATATCCGAATGATCAAAAACCAAAATCACTTGGGAGGAATCTATATGATTCTTTCAGTTTTATTTTTTTCTCTGATGGATATTTTGATAAAAATAACTGACGAATATGATGTGGGTCAGGTTATGTTTTGTAGAGCTATATTTGGCCTTATTCCAATATTTTTTTTAATACCTAAAAAAAAACTAAAAAATTTCTATAAAACAAAATATCCAGGATACCATTTTTTCAGAAGTTTCATCGGCGCCATCGCCATGTACGCCATTTTTGTAGGTCTTCGAAATCTTCAATTATCTGAAGTTACGAGCCTAGCTTTTTCGGGTCCAATTTGGGTTGTTATATTTTCAATTTTATTTTTAGGTGAAAAAATAAGAGCAAAACGTTGGATTGCAGTAGGACTCGGATTTGTTGGAGTTCTTATAATTTCAAAGCCAGGATTTGATAATTTAAATTTTTATTATATTTATCCAGTAATATTTACTCTAGGATTTGCTGGTGTGTCTATATTGATTAGAAAGCTAACACTTGTTGGTGAACCTGTTTATTTAATTGCTTTTTATTTTTCTATTTGTTCAGCAATTTTTGGTCTTTTTACTTTGCCACTTGGTAATTGGAAAATACCTACCAGTTATGACTTAGGTCTATTAATTTTAATTGGGTTCTTTGGCTCGATTGCTAATCTCCTGCTTACCGCCGCCTACCAAAAAGCTGAAGTTTCTCTAACAACGCCTTTAAAATATTTATCGCTCGTCTTTGCCATTGTGTTTGGTTATTTTTTGTTCCAGGAATCGCCAACTATTTATACTTTGTCTGGCGCTGGCCTAATCGTCATTTCTTCTGCTATAATATTTGTCAGAGAATACCAGTTAAAAAGACCTATTACCACTTTGCCTAGGCAACAATGAAACATTTTCCAGTTTACTGGCACAAGGCGAAAAGAATATTATCTAAAAGAGATCCAGTTTTAAGAGGAGTAATAAAAAAATATAAAAAAGGTTTTTTAACCACTAGAAATAATCCATTTTTTTCATTATGCCGCACTATTGTGGGACAACAAATTTCAACAAAAGCAGCAAACTCAATTTGGTCTAAGTTTGAAAGAAAATGCAAAAAATGTATTATTCCTAATACGGTATTAAAATTATCTTCACGTACTTTGAAAAGCGCAGGTTTATCCCATCAAAAAGTTAGTTATTTAAAAAATATCGCTAGAAATTTTAGAAATAAATCTTTTAGTGTTAGAGAACTAAAAAAAATGAATGATGAAGAGGCTATTAATTATATCACCAAACTGAAAGGTTTGGGCGTTTGGAGTGCTGAAATGTTTCTCATGTTTAATTTAAATAGACCAGATATATTCCCCATCCAAGATATTGGTTTGCTTCGAGCAATTTCTAAGAATTACAAAACATCTTACCCTCCAAGCAAAAGATTTTTAGATAAAATTTCTAGGCTGCACGCTGGTTATCGAACTGTATTTACTTGGTATATGTGGAGATCAATTGATCCAACTGATGTTGAATATTAAAGACCTTTATTATTTAATTCTTTTAAACGCAGACTGGCAATTTGTTTTACTTGTTTAACAGCTTCATCGAATTCTATTTCTGGATCAGAAGAAATTCTTTTTCTAAAATTATTCAAAATCTCAATTTTAGTTTTTTCCTTTACAGCTAGAATAAAAGGAAAACCAAATTTCTTATAAGTGTCATTAAGTTTTTTAAATTCACTAAATTCTTCTTCGGTACACTGATCTAATCCTGCACTAGTTTGTTCTTTTAAAGAGTCTGGAGTTAGTAAACTTATTTTTGTTTTATTTGCTAGATCTGGATGAGCATTAAGAATTTTTAATTGTTTATCCCTTGTAGTAGTTTCAAAAATATCAAGTATTTTTGAGGATAATTCTTCAAAATTATCGAAAGGTTTTTGATTGTATAGTTCTTCTGCAATCCAACTTGCATTTTCGAATATATTAGTGAAAACTTTAATAAATTCACTTTTAGACAATTTATTAATTTTATTGATCATACTTATTTAGTTTATATAATATCTTATGACAAAATTAACCACACATTGCCTGGATACTTTTTCTGGAAAACCCGCGAAAGGAGTTAAAGTAGATGTTTACTTTGTTTCAGGAAACAGGACAAAACTTAACTCTATCATATTAAATAATAATGGCCGATCAGATAAACCTTTGGTCGATGGAACTGATTTTAAAGAAGGTCAGTATGAACTTGTATTCTTTGTTGGAGATTATTTTAAAAAGATGACTGATTTACCAAAAACACCTTTTTTAAATGAAGTTGTAATTAGGTTCGGAATATCAAATCCCAAAGAACATTATCATGTACCTTTACTTGTCAGCCCTTGGAGTTATTCGACCTATCGAGGGAGTTGATGAGCTCTAATATCATTAAGTTTGTTCATGAAGATCAAATTGTAGAAGTTGAAAATCCAGATCCTAATGAAATTTTACTCAATTACATAAGAACAAATCTAAAAAAAACTGGCACCAAGGAAGGTTGTGCAGAAGGTGGTTGTGGCGCGTGTACAGTTGTACTAGGAGAGTTAAAAAATAATAAAATAAATTATAGCGCTGTAAATTCTTGCATTATGTTTTTACCCACACTGCAAGGAAAGCAACTTATACTTGTTGAAGATTTAGTTTCCAAAAACGGCTCATTGCATCCAGTACAAGAAGCTATGGTCAATTATCACGGTTCACAATGTGGGTTTTGTACACCAGGTTTTGTTATGTCGTTATTTGCAATGTTTAAAAATCATTCTAAATTTAAAGATAATATAATCAAAGATTCTATTGCAGGAAACCTTTGTCGATGCACTGGGTACAAACCTATAATTAAAGCTGCAAACAGTTTAAATAGTAAAAATAAAATTGATCACTTTACTAAAAACAAGCAAAATACAATTACCTTATTAAAGAAAATTAAAGATGAAAGTATTGTTATTTACAAAAAAGATAAGAGATATTTTGCTCCGAGATACGTTCAAGAATTAAAAAAGATTCTTAAAAAAAATATTAATTCACATCTACTCAGTGGTGGTACAGATTTATCTTTAGTTGTTACTAAAGAAAGAAAAGATATCAATTCTGTAATATATATGAATTCAATTAATGAATTAAATTATATAAGAAATAACAACAACTATATTGAAGTAGGTGCAACAACCTCTTTAATTGAATTAGAATCTTATATAGAAAAATACTATCCTGATTTTACCAATATTTTAAAACGTTATGGATCGGTACAAATAAGAAATGTGGCAACAGTCGCGGGTAATATCGCCACAGCATCACCTATAGGCGACACTCTGCCTCTACTATTGTCACTTGATGCAAAGGTGGTTTTAAAGAGTATAAAGAAAACAAAGATAGTACCTTTAAACGATTTTTTTATTGATTATCGTAAAACTAAATTAAAAAAAGGCCAATTTATTGATTCAATAAGAATTCCCTTATTTCCAAAAAATATTTTTAAGGCCTATAAGATTTCAAAAAGATTTGATGATGATATTTCATCTGTTTGTGCTTCATTTAATCTTGAAGTGATAAATAAAAAAATCAAAAATATAAGAATTGCATACGGAGGCATGGCATCAATTCCTAAAAGAGCAAAATATTGTGAAAAAATACTCTTACATTCCTTAATAACAGAACAAATTATTAATAAAGCTCAAGAAGCTTTAGAAAAAGATTTTAAACCTATTAGCGATATGAGAGCTAGCAGAAAATATCGTATGGAGGTGGCTAAAAATTTGCTTCATAAGTGTTTTTTAGAAATTACACAAAAAAAATTAATAAGGGTAAATAATTAAAATGATTAAAGAAATTTTTATTCAAGAAAAAAGACCACATGAAAGTGGAGCAAAACATGTGAGTGGCTATGCTCATTACACAGATGATATTTCTGAACCAGAGGGAACTTTATATGGGGCTATTGGATGGGCAAAAAAATCTCATGCAATTATTAAAAAAATCGATCTTAAAAAAGTGATAAAAAGTGAAGGTGTTGTTGCAGTTGTTACTAGCCAAGATATTCCAGGCAGAAATGATGTGGGGCCTGTTTATGACGGTGATCCAATTTTTCCGACAAAAAAAGTTGAATATTTTGGTCAACCATTATTTGCCGTTGCAGCCAAATCAACTGAACTTGCAAGAAAAGCCGTCTTACAAGCAAAAATTAGTTACAAAACCCTAAAACCAATTGTTGAAATTAAAGATGCGTTAAAGAAAAAATTATTTGTTCTAAAAGGACAAACTATTAAAAAAGGAGATCCTGTAACAAAAATTCGTAAAGCAACTAATAGTTTGAAAGGTGAATTTACCACGGGTAGCCAAGAACATTTTGCTCTCGAAGGACAAGTTGCATTTGTAATACCTCAAGAAGACAATGATTTTAAAGTGTACTCTAGCACGCAACATCCTAGTGAAACCCAACAAATTATAGCAAAAATGTTAAATCAAAAAAGTAATACCATTACAGTGGTCGTTAGAAGAATTGGTGGTGGATTTGGGGGAAAAGAAACTCAGTCCTTTATCTTTGCTGCTATTTGCACACTTTTAACAAAAAAAACTAAACTTCCTGTAAAACTTAGAATGGATAGGGATGATGATATAATTATTACTGGAAAAAGGCATGATTTTTATTCAGAATATGAAGTTGGTTACGACGAGCTTGGAGTTATCGAAGGTTTAAAAATAAAACTTGCAGCAAGATGTGGAATTTCACCAGATCTGTCTGGTGCAATTAATTCTAGAGCTTTGTTGCACATTGATAATGCCTACTATTTATCAAATGTGTCTGTCGAAAATTATCTTTGTAAAACAAACACATCTTCATCAACGGCCTTCAGAGGTTTTGGNGGAAACCAAGGGATGATGGTTATAGAAAACATTATCGATAATATAGCAAGATCACTAAAAAAAGATTCTTCAGAAATAAGAAGAAGAAATTTTTATCAAAAAGAAAAAAAAAATATTACTCATTATGGTATGAAAATTGAAGATAATGTTATCCATGAAATCTTTGACAGCTTAATAAAATCTTCAAATTATAAAAGTCGGCAACTAAATATAAAAAAATTTAATTTAAAAAATAAGTATTTAAAAAAAGGAATTGCTATAACTCCAGTGAAATTTGGTATTAGCTTTACAACTTGGCATCTTAATCAGGCAGGAGCTCTAGTACATATTTATTGTAATGATGGAAGTGTTCACGTAAATACCGGTGCAATTGAAATGGGACAAGGTACTTACACAAAAATTGCACAATTAGCCGCGAACGAATTGGGATTACCTTTCAATAAAATTAAAGTTTCAGCTACACGCACTGATAAAGTTCCTAATACATCAGCATCTGCTGCTAGTTCTACCACTGATCTTAATGGTGCAGCTGCACTCAACGCTATATACAAAATAAAACAAAATTTAGCTTCATTTGTGAAACGAAAATATAAAGTGAAGAACGGAGAAGCTATTTATGAGAATGGTTTAGTTAAATTTAAAGGTAAATCATTTAGATTTAATTCGCTGATTAAAGAAGCTTATCTTAATAGAGTTTCATTGTCCTCTTCAGGTTTTTACGCAACTCCAAAAATACATTTTGATAAGAATACCTTTTTGGGAAGACCATTCCTTTATTTTTGTTACGGTGCAGCAGTTTCGGAAGTGATGATTGATACTATGACTGGCGAAAATAAAATTTTACGCGTTGATATTTTACACGATGCTGGCAGAGCTATTAATCCCGCAATTGAACTTGGTCAGATAGAAGGGGGATTTGTTCAAGGAGCAGGCTGGTTAACCATGGAAGAAGTAAAATGGGAATCAAATGGGCAACTTAGTACTCATTCTCCTTCTACTTACAAGATTCCAGCCGTAAGTGATATGCCTGAAAAATTTAATGTAGAAATTTATAAACGCGGAAAAAATGTAGAGGAAGTTGTAAATAAATCTAAGACAACCGGAGAGCCACCATTAATGAATGCAATGTCAGTATTTTTTGCAATTAAGGACGCTATTGCTTCGGTGCATAACTACAATATAACACCAATTATTAGTGCACCAGCTACCCCTGAAAAAATTCTTATGAGCATTAAGAATTTAGGCTGAGAATTATGAAAAATAAATTTATGACACGTGCTATAGAACTTTCAATCGAAAGTGTAAATACAGGCGGAGGTCCTTTTGGAAGCGTTATTGTTAAGGATGAAAAAATCATTGCAGAGGGCTTTAACAAAGTTACTTCAACTAATGATCCCACAGCCCATGGAGAAATTGTAGCTATTCGCAAAGCCTGTAAAAGTTTAAATAACTTCAACCTTAGTGGTTGTGAATTGTATTCAACTTGTGAACCATGCCCTATGTGTTTGTCTGCAATTTATTGGGCCCATATCGACAAAGTATATTATGCTAATACTAGAGATGATGCTAAAAAAATTGATTTTGATGACTCATTAATTTATTCAGAACTTCTAAAAAATGTTAAAATAAGAAAAATTCCAATGGCTCAAATGATGAGAGAGGAAGCTTTAAAAGCTTTCGAATTATGGGATAAAAAAGCAGATAAAGTAAAATATTAAATGGAATTATTACCTTATACTTTTAAATGGATTGAAGTTTTATTACGTTGGAGTCACGTTTTNTTCGCTATCCTTTGGNTTGGAAATAGTTTTTTATTTAATTATTTAGATAATAAATTAGAAAAAAATACGACAAGTAAAGGAGTGGACGCAGATGGAATCTTGCAACATAGCGGTTGGTTTTATCGCGTAGAAAGACTTAATGCTGCACCTGAAAAACTTTCTAAAAATTTAATTATATTTAAATGGCAAAGCTATCTAACGTTTATTACTGGAATGCTATTATTGATTATTATTTATTACGCTAATTCAAAAATTTTAATGATCGATAAGAGAGTAAATGAAAATATTACACCTTTGATGGGAATAGGAATTTCAATTTTTTCTATAATAGGATCTTGGCTAATTTATGATCTTATCTGTAAATCCAAATTGATAAATAACAAAATAATTTTTCCAGTAATCTTACTCATTATTGGAACTGTTATTTCACTTAGCCTGACAAAAATTTATGGACCAAGATTTGCTTTTTTGTCTGTTGGCGTTATTTTAGGTTGTATAATGTTTTTTAATGTATTTTTCGTTATTATACCGAATGGTAAAAATATTACTTTTTCAGCTCTAAATAAAGAAAAGTTTGATTTAAATTTATCAATTAGTGCTAAAACGCGTAGCGTACATAATAATATCATCACTTTTTTGGTTCTTTTTGTTATGTTGAGTGGGCACGCTTCATTTATTTGGAT